>NZ_JBVHZH010000017.1:0-60965 GCF_055574515.1 Streptomyces sp. NPDC029466 | reverse complement strand
GGGAGGGGGGCGTCAGGGTGGCGGTTTTCCCCAACCCCACACCACCCCCCCCCCCCCCCCCCCCCCCCGCCCCCCCCCCACCGCACCCCAACAGCCCCGCGCAGCGGACCCGGCCCGCCGCGTGGGGGTACCTCCCACGCCCTTCAGGCAGTGGGGGAGCCACGGCGACAAACCCCCACGACGGGATTCCCGCCCACGTGGGAACCCAGCAGAGCGCAGCGTCTAGGCTTACGGGCTGTGACCTCCCTGCGCCTACCGCTCTTCCCGCTGAACTCGGTGCTGTTCCCGGGACTCGTGCTCCCGCTGAACGTCTTCGAGGCGCGGTACCGGGCCATGATGCGCGATCTGAGTGCCGTACCCGAGGACGACCGCCGCTTCGCGGTGATCGCGATCCGGGACGGCCGGGAGGTCGCCGCCACCGCCCAGGGCATGCCCGACAACACCGTGCCCGCCTCGGACGGTCCGGCGGCGGGCTTCGGCGACGACCCGGTGCAGGCGTTCCACACCGTGGGCTGTATCGCCGACGCGGCCACCATCCGGGAGAAGTCGTCCGATGACGACACCGGCTATGAGGTCCTCGCCACCGGCACCACCCGCTTCCGGCTGCTGTCGGTGGACGCCTCGGGGCCGTATCTGACCGGGGAGCTGGAGGAACTGGAGGACGACGACGGCGAGGGCGCCGGCGCGCTGGCCTCCGGTGTCGTACGGGCGTTCCGGACCTATCAGAAGCGGCTGGCCTGGGCGAACGAGCGGACCCTGTCGAGCGGGCAGGATCTGCCGGCCGACCCGTCCGTGCTGTCGTACCTCGTCGCCGCTGCGGCCGTGCTGGACGTGCCCGCCAAGCAGCGGCTGCTGGAGGCGCCGGACACCGCGGCCCGGCTGGCACAGGAGCTGAAACTGCTTCGCCAGGAGTCGGCGCTGCTCGGTAAGCTCCCGTCGCTGCCGGCGGTGGACCTGACCCGGCAGCCGACCAGCCCCAACTGAACGAGCGGCCCCAGCTGCCGGGCCCCTGACGCGAGGCACGAAGACGTTGGCGAAGAAGTCCAAGAAGTCCGTCGGCACCCCGGCGACCGTGGCCCTCACCGCGGCCGGCGTCCCGTTCACCACGCACTCCTACGAGCACGACCCGGCCGCCCCGTCGTACGGCGAGGAGGCCGCCGAGGCGCTCGGTGTCGCGCCGGACCAGGTGTTCAAGACGCTGCTGGCGGACGTCGACGGCACCCTGACGGTCGCCGTGGTCCCGGTGTCGGGGTCGCTGGACCTCAAGGCGCTGGCGGCCGCGGTGGGCGGCAAGCGGGCCACGATGGCCGACCCGGCGGCGGCCGAGCGCAGCACGGGCTACGTCCGCGGCGGCATCTCACCGCTGGGGCAGCGCAAGCGGCTGCGCACCGTCGTGGACGCCTCGGCCGAGGGCCGGCCAACGGTCTGTGTCTCGGCGGGGCGGCGCGGGCTGGAGGTCGAGCTGGCGCCCGGGGATCTGGTGGCGCTCACGGGGGCGCACCTCGCGCCGATCGCCCGCGGCTGAACACGCCGCGGGGCGGCCGGTGGACCGGCCGCCCCGTGCGGTGGTGTGCTGCTCAGCCCTCGGCGGGCGGCTGCCGGCCGTGATGCTTCCGGAGCCGGTCAGGGACCTCCTGCTGCGGTGTCTCCGGAGCCTGCTGGGGCTGCTGCTCCTCCGGTCCCTGCTCCCCGTGCTCCCCATGTTCCTCGTGCTCCTCGTGCTCCCCGTGCTGCCCCTGGAGCCAGTACGGCACCTCCGGCACCGGGTCGTGCGGTCCGAACAGCGCGGACAGCACCACCTGGGTGAGCATCGCCCCCATCGGCCAGGCCAGCAGGGCGCCCTTGGCCTGGAGCCGCAGCGGGCCGTCGAAGACCACACCGGGGCCGACCTGCTTGGCATGGGCCACCACGTCCGGGGTCGGGCCCAGCCACATCCCCGTCATCCAGCCCAGCGTGGCGCCGAGCAGCCCGCCCACGACCAGCGCCACGACCAGCGGAATCCCGCCGCGCCGGCGGAAGAGGAAGACCACGGCGGTGGTGAGCACACCGAAGGCGAAGGCCAGCAGGAGGAAGGTGCCGTCCGCGCCGATCGACTCCTCGCCCTCGGTGTTCTTGAGGTAGACGTTGCGGGTGTCCGCGACCAGCGGGACATGCGGCGCGAGCCAGTTCCACAGCAGGCCGAGCAAGGCACCGGTCACCGCGACCAGGAGCGCGATCAGCGCACCCTCGCGCAGCTCGCGGGCCAGCTCCGGGCCGACGGGTCCACCGTGATCGGCGGCGGGCGCGGCCTCGGGGTGCCGGGGCTCGTCGGGCGGTTGGTTGTCGCGGGGCGTCAGCGGTGCGGTCACACCGTCATCGTGCCAGGTGGGGCTGGTGAGGCCGGAAGCAGGACGCCCGTTCGGCGGGGTGGCACCGCTCATCGGGTCGCCGCCCGCCGGTAGGCCCAGGTGGCGACGGCCAGCGACAGTACCCCGACGGCCGCGCAGACGCCCAGGTCGGCGCCGACCGCGATCCAGTCCGGGTGCGGGTCGAAGCTGCGCGCAAGCGCCTCCACGCCGTACGTCGAGGGCAGCAGATCACGGGCCCAGCCGATCACCGCGGGCATCCGCTCGGCCGGCAGCACGCCCAGCAGCAGCGCCGCCGACATGCCCAACTGGCCGCAGAGCGTGGCGAGTTCCTGGCGCGGGGCGAGCAGCCCGAGGGCCGCGCCGAGACCGGCCAGCGCCGCCCCGGCGAGCGGGAGCACCGCGGCCAGCACCCACAGATGGGACATCGGCAGCTGGAAGAGGACACAGCCGGTGACCGCGGTGACCACCGTCCCCGGCACGGTGAACGAGGCGTACGCGGCGGCGGCGCCGAGCACCACGGCGGCCGGCGGCACCGGCAGCGTGGCGTAGTGGTCGAGGCCGCCGCCGGCCCGCAGCTGGCCGAAGTACTGGGCGAGGAGGTTGAGCGCCACGAACGCGACGACCAGCACACTGGAGCCGGACACCACCGACCGCGCCGGTTCGCCGCCGTCGACCACCCCGCGCAGCAGGACCATGATCCCGATGGACTGGAAGGTGGCGACGAACAGCAGCGGGATCCGTGCGACCCGGGCCCGGGAGAGCTGGGCACGGTAGACGGCGACCAGCGCGGGCACCAGACGGGCGCGCTGCGCCAGCGGGGCCGCCTCCTCGTCTCGCGCTCCGGTCGCCGGAGCCGCCCCGGCCACCGCCTGCACGGGAACCACACTCACGCTGTCATCACGCCTTCCTCGCTGCCCCGTGGTCTTGCATACGTCCGCCGGACCGGTCCCCGTTCACGCCTTGACCAGCCCCTCGGCACGGCCGCCGAGGGCCAGGTAGACATCTTCCAGGCTCGGCGTGGCGAGGGTGAAGTCGTCGAGGGCGGCGAAGGCGGGGCCCGCAGTGACGGCGGCGACGGCGGAGCGGGCCCGGTCGGCGGGGAGGCGGAGGGTCCAGCGCCGGCCGGAGGCGTGCGCGGCGGCTTCGAGGGCGGCGACCTCGGGCACCTCCAGCGGCGGGCGGTCGCGCCACACCAGCTCCAGCCGCACCTCGTCGCTCACCATTTCCTTCAGTCCGCCGGGCGTGTCACAGGCGATGACCCGGCCGCGGTCGATCACCGCGACCCGGTCGAGCACGCTCTCGGCCTCCAGGACGTTGTGCGTCACCAGCACCACCGTGACGCCGCGCTCGGCCCGCCGCCGGTCCACCGCGGCCCATACGGCGCGCCGCGCGACCGGGTCCATGCCGGTGGTCGGCTCGTCCAGCACCAGCAGCGGCCGCTCGCCGATCAGCGCGGTGGCGAAGCAGGCCAGCCGGCGCTGCCCGCCGGAGAGCTTCTTCAGGGCGCGTCCGGTGAGGTCCGCGAGGCCCAGCTCGTCGATCACCGCGTCCCGCTCGGCGCGCGCCTCGCGGGCCCCGAGCCCGCGCAGCCGGCCGGTGGTCTCCACGGCCAGCGCGACGGTCATCTCGTCCAGGGCGGTGGATTCCTGGCCCAGGTAGCCGAGCAGCCGGGCGGCCCGCTCCGGATGGCGCACCAGGTCGTGGCCCAGCACGGAGATCCCGCCGGAGTCGGGGCGCAGCAGTCCGGTGAGCTGGCGCACCAGGGTGGACTTCCCGGCGCCGTTGGGGCCGAGCAGTCCAAAGATCTCGCCGCGGCGCACATCGAGGGTGATGCCGTCGTTGGCGCGTACGGCGGGCGCCTGTGCCGCCCCGCGGCGCCCGCGCATCGCGGGATATGTCTTGACCAGGTCCCGCACGGCGCACACCGGCACCCCGCGCTCCACCTGTTTTGCGCCCGTCCTCACGAGCTATGAGGGTACGCGTCCCCGGGCCGCCTCCGGGCCGCGGGGCTCCGGCGGGCGAGCCGGGCCCGGGGCGGCGCGGGCCGTCAGTCCCCGGCCGGCGCGTGCTCGGCGGCCGTCCGCAGATCGACCTCGCGCCAGAAACCGGCCCGGATCGCATAGCGGTCGTGCTCGTCGATCTGGTCGTCCTTGTGGGCGAGCAGCCCGAAACGGGCGGCGTAGCGCAGCAGTTCACCGTCGATCCGGTGCGGGATGCGCGGGTACTCCGTGGACAGCTGCTGGAGATGCGCGGCGTCGGAGAGCCGGTCGGTCCAGCGCCGGGCGAAGACCTGACCGACCTCGAAGGGGTCGCCGCTGACGGCGGTGATGTCCTCTTCGCGGTCGGCCCAGCGCTGCTCGGCGCTGGTGAGCTGGGCGAGGGTGGGCAGGGCCGCGGTCCCGTCCGGTTCACCGGCGGCGCCGCCGCGCTCGACCCAGCCCTTGTCGGACGACCAGCGCAGGGTGGCGCCCGCCGCGGGGGCAGGCCCGCCCGCACCGGCCGGCGGCTGGCCCGCGGCGTGCGCCCGGCCGAGGCCGGCCAGGTCCTTGGGGGTGGGCACGACCTTGGAGCCGGCGGCGCCGGGGCCGTCGGCGGCGGCCGTCCCGTTCCCGGCGGCGGCCGGCGGGCGGGAGACGCCGTTGGCGCCGTTGCGCTCATGGGTGTGTTCGGCGGATTCGGGTCCGGCCGCGGCGACCGCCGCGGCTGCCGCGGCCGCGGACTCGGGCAGCGGCGCGGAGAGGATCGCGGCGATCTCGGGGCGGGGCACCGGCGGCGGGGCGCAGGGGCCGCCGAGTTCCTTCGCGCGGACCGCGCGGGTGATCCAGGTCCGGTCCAGCACCCGCCGCTCATCGGCCTCGGCGACCAGGTCCTCGGACTGGTTGTAGTCGCCGTCCGCGGCCTGCACGGCCCACAGATGGACGGCGACGCCGTGCTCCTTCGCCGACATCAGTCCGGGCAGCAGATCACCGTCGCCGGTGACCAGCACGATGTCGGAGCAGGCGCGGTTGCGGGCGAGTTCGGTCAGTTCGGCGTGCATGGCGGCGTCCACGCCCTTCTGTGCCCAGCGGCCGTCGCTGCGGGTCAGGGCACCCAGCCGGACGGTGACCCGGGGCATCACCCGCAGCCTGCGGTGCTCGGGCTGCGGGACGCGGTCGGGGGCGCCGTCGAACCAGTAGATCCGCAGCAGCGAGCGTTCGGTCTCCGCCTCGGCGCGCTGGCGCAGCCCCTGGATGAGGGCGGCGTGGTCGACGGTGATCCTGGAACGGGCGGGCTCTCCGGCGAGCAGACTGGCGGCGGCACCGAGCAAATATCCGGCGTCCACCAGGACGACGCAGCGATCCACGTTCCACCCTCTTCCCTGAGGTGCTGAAAGTCCGGTCGCCCCCCGGCTCGGCCCATGGCTCGAGTGCTTCGGCTTTCCTTCGAGTCTGCCCGACCGTACGGGCGTTATCTGCCCGAACTCGATCATCGGCGTGGCGGATTCAGCGGAGGCGTCGTACACGGTGCGTGATCAACCATATAACGCACGGTAATTGCCCGAAATGCAGGCGTCTGTCCGCCATGTCAGTCTGGTTCCGGCCCAGATCCCGGATTCCCCCCTCAGGAGGCAAAGATCATGGCCAAGGACAAGAAGCAGGACCGCAGTCAGCAGAAGGCGTCCGCGGCCGAGCGCGGCCAGCAGGAGGCCCAGAAGGCAAGCCTGGAGGCACAGTCCCAGGCGCGGTCGCAGGCGCAGGGCAGCCCGGCGGATGTGGCACGTAAGCACCAGCGGCGCTTCGGTCACAACTGACCTGTGCCACAGGGAAGTTGAGGGGCGCGTCCACAACGGACGCGCCCCTCGGGGTAACAGCGGCCCCTCGGCGGGCCGGCCGCTCAGCCCGCCAGACAGGACGGGCCGAGCAGCACCTTCAGATCACCGAACAGCGACGGGTCGGGCGTGACCCGGTGCCGGTCCAGCCGGAGCACGGTGGTCTTGCGCGCACCCAGGAGCTTGATCCGCACCTCCGTGGAGCCGCGGTGACTGCTGAGCACCTCCCCCAGCTTCTCGACCATCGGCGGGGTGACCTTGACCGTCGGAATGGTGATCGTCACCGGGGCGTTGGTGCCGGCCTCCGAGAGGTCGGGGACCATCATCTCCATGGCCACCAGCCGCGGGATGTCCTCCCGCTTGTCGAGGCGGCCCTTGACGAAGACCACGGTGTCCTCGACGAGTTGGGTGGACACCAGCTGGTAGGTGGCCGGGAAGAACATGCAGTCGATGGAGCCGGCCAGGTCCTCGACGGTGGCGATGGCCCAGGCGTTGCCCTGTTTGGTCATCTTGCGCTGGAGGCCGGAGATGATGCCGCCGATGGTGACGATCGAGCCGTCCGAGTAGTCGCCGCCGGTCAGCTGGGCGATGGCGGCGTCCGCCTTGTCGGACAGCACATGCTCCAGGCCGAAGAGCGGATGGTCGGAGACGTAGAGACCGAGCATCTCGCGCTCCTGGGCGAGGAGATAGGTCTTGTCCCACTCGACGTCCGAGAACTCGACATCCAGCCCGAAGCCCGGCCCCTCGTCGGCGCTGTCGTCGCCCATGCCGCCGAAGAGGTCGAACTGCCCCTCGGCCTCCTTGCGCTTGACCTGGACGACGTTGTCGATCATCGGTTCGTAGTGCGCCGTCAGGCCCTTGCGGGTGTGGCCCATCTCGTCGAAGGCACCGGCCTTGATCAGGGATTCGGTGGTGCGCTTGTTGCAGACGACCGCGTCGACCTTGTCGAGGTAGTCGGGGAAGGAGAGGTACTTCCCCTTCGCCTTGCGGCAGCGGATGATCGAATCGACGACGTTCTGGCCGACGTTGCGGACCGCGGTGAGGCCGAAGAGGATCACATCGTCGCCCTGGGCGGCGAAGTTCGCCTCGGACTCGTTGACGTTGGGCGGCAGCACCTTGATGCCCATGCGCCGGCACTCGTTCAGATAGACCGCCGACTTGTCCTTGTCGTCGCGCACGGAGGTCAGCAGTGCGGACATGTATTCGGCGGGGTAATTGGCCTTGAGGTAGGCGGTCCAGTAGGTGACCAGGCCGTACGCGGAGGAGTGCGCCTTGTTGAAGGCGTAGCCGGCGAACGGGACCAGGACGTCCCACAGCGCCTGGATGGCCTGGTCGGAGAAGCCGTTCTTGCGGGCGCCCTCCTGGAAGAGCACGAAGTTCTTCGCCAGCTCCTCGGGCTTCTTCTTGCCCATGACGCGGCGGAGGATGTCGGCCTCGCCGAGGGAGTACCCGGCGATGATCTGGGCGGCCTTCTGCACCTGCTCCTGGTAGACGATCAGGCCGTAGGTGAGGCCCAGGACCTCCTTGAGCGGCTCCTCCAGCTCCGGGTGGATCGGGGTGATCTCCTGGAGGCCGTTCTTGCGCAGCGCGTAGTTGGTGTGCGAGTCCATGCCCATCGGGCCCGGGCGGTACAGGGCCGAGACGGCGGAAATGTCCTCGAAGTTGTCGGGCTTCATCAGCCGCAGCAGCGAGCGCATCGGGCCGCCGTCGAACTGGAAGACGCCGAGAGTGTCACCGCGGCAGAGCATCTCGTACGTCTTGGGGTCGTCCAGCGGGATGGAGAGCATCTCCAGCTCGACGCCCTTGTTCTTCTTCACCATCTTGACGGCGTCGTCCATGATGGTGAGGTTGCGCAGGCCCAGGAAGTCCATCTTCAGCAGGCCGAGCGACTCGCACTGGGGGTAGTCCCACTGCGTGATGGTGACGTTGTCGGTGTGCCGGACCCAGACCGGGGCGTGGTCGACGATGGGCTCGCTGGACATGATCACGCCGGCCGCGTGCACACCCATCTGCCGGACCAGGCCCTCGACGCCCTTGGCGGTGTCGATGACCTTCTTCACGTCCGGTTCGTTCTCGTACATCCCCCGGATCTCGCCGGCCTCGCTGTAGCGCGGGTGGCTGGGGTCGGTGATGCCGCTGAGGTCGATGCCCTTGCCGAGGACGTCGGCGGGCATGGCCTTGGTGAGGCGGTCGCCCATGGCGTACGGGTAACCCAGGACGCGGGCCGAGTCCTTGATGGCGTTCTTGGCCTTGATCTTGCCGTAGGTGCCGATCATGGCGACCTTGTCGGCGCCGTATTTTTCCGTGACATACCGGATGACTTCGACGCGCCTGCGCTCGTCGAAGTCAATGTCGACATCGGGCATGGAGACACGCTCGGGGTTGAGGAACCGCTCGAAGATCAGCCCGTGCGTGATCGGATCGAGGTCGGTGATGCCCATCGCGTACGCCACGATCGAGCCGGCCGCGGAACCACGGCCGGGGCCCACCGCGATGCCGTTGTTCTTGGCCCACATGATGAAGTCGGCGACGACGAGGAAGTAGCCGGGGAACCCCATCTGGATGATGATGTCCATCTCGTACTCGGCCTGCTTCTGCCGGTCCTCGGGGATCCCGTCCGGGAAGCGGCGCTGCATGCCGACCCGGACCTCCTCCTGGAACCAGGTGACCTCGGTGAAGCCCTCCGGGATGTCGAACTTCGGCATCAGGTCGCGCTTCTCGAACATCCCGGTGGTGTCGATCTGCTCGGCCACCAGGAAGGTGTTGGCGCAGCCCTCCTGCCAGGCGTCCGAGGAGTCGATGGCGTACATCTCGTCCGTGGACTTGAGGTAGTAGCCGGTGCCGTCGAAGCGGAAGCGGTCCGGGTCGGAGAGGTTCTTGCCGGTCTGGATGCACAGCAGGGCGTCGTGCGCGGTGGACTCGTGGGCGTAGGTGTAGTGCGAGTCGTTGGTGACCAGCGGGGGGATGCCGAGCTTCTTGCCGATCTCCAGGAGGCCGTCGCGGACCCGGCGTTCGATCTCGATGCCGTGGTCCATCAGCTCCAGGAAATACCGGTCCTTGCCGAAGATGTCCTGGTATTCGGACGCGGACTTCAGCGCCTCGTCGAACTGGCCGAGCCGCAGCCGGGTCTGGAGCTCACCGGAGGGGCAGCCGGTGGAGGCGATCAGGCCCTCGGACCACTGGGCGATGGTCTCCTTGTCCATCCGCGGCCACTTCTGGAGCCAGCCCTCGGCGTACGCGTCCGAGGACAGCCGGAAGAGGTTGTGCAGGCCGGTCTTGTTGGCCGCCCAGATCGTCTTGTGGGTGTAACCACCGGAACCGGAGACGTCATCGCGCTTCTGGTGCGGCTGGCCCCACTGGATCTTGCGCTTGTTGCGCCGCGACTCCGGGGCCACATAGGCCTCGATGCCGATGATCGGCGTCACCCCGGCCTTCTGCGCCGAGTGGAAGAAGTCGTAGGCGCCGTGGAGGTTGCCGTGGTCGGACATGGCGATATGCGTCATGCCCATCTCGTTGCACGCCTTGAACATGTCCGACAGCCGCGCCGCACCGTCCAGCAGTGAGTACTGGGTGTGGACATGCAGGTGCGTGAAGGGGGGCCTGGACGGGGCTGCCACGGCGGAGGACCTCCGGGAAAACGGTCGGCGGGAGCGCCTGCCCGGCATGACCGGGAGGGGCGGATGGTGGTCTCGAAGTCTACGGCTCCCCGGTGACAATCGACGGGCACCGACGAGTAGCCTCGCGCGTTGTCAGTGGCAGATCCTCCCCCGGCCACCGCCGGGGGATCCGCCACGGATCCCGTACCGTTCCGCACCTCAGGAGGCACCCAGCGATGCCGTCCCAGCACGCCCCGGCGCAGGACGCCGCGCAGCGCGGCGAGGAGATCCTCGCCGTTTTCGACACCGCCTTCGGAGAGCTGCTCGCCGCCGACCCCGCGGCCTTCCGCGTGAAATTCCGGAAGATGGCCGCCTCCGCGTTCGCCTTCTACCGGGGCACGGCCTGCCTGTTCTACCGGGACATGGAGGCGTTCGCCGCACAGGACGGCGGCAAGGACAGCGGCCCGTATCTGGACGAGCGGACCGCCCGGGTGTGGATCCACGGCGATCTGCACGCCGAGAACTTCGGCACCTACATGGACGCCACGGGCCGGCTGATCTTCAACGTCAATGACTTCGACGAGGCCTATGTCGGCCCGTTCACCTGGGACCTGAAGCGGTTCGCCGCCTCGGTCGCGCTGATCGGCTACGCCAAGGCGCTCAGCGACAAGCAGATCACCGACCTGGTGCGCACCTACGCGGCCGCCTACCGGGAGCGCGTCCACGCACTGGCCTCCGGGACGAAGAGCTCCGACAAGGACGAGCTGCCGCCCTTCACGCTGGACACCGCCGAGGGCCCGCTGCTGGACGCGCTGCGCGACGCCCGCGCGCTGACCCGGTTCGGGCTGCTGGACTCGATGACCGAGATCCGCGACTTCGAGCGGCGCTTCGCGGCGGGCGGCGGCAGCGTCGAGCTGGACGCCGCGACCCGCTACAAGGTCCTCGCCGCCTTCGACGGCTATCTGGAGACGCTGCCGGAGTCGAGCCTGGACCGCCCGGACTCCTACCGCGTCAAGGACGTGGTGGGCCGGCGCGGCATCGGCATCGGCTCGGCCGGTCTGCCGTCGTACAACATCCTTCTGGAGGGCAACAGCGACGCCCTGGAGAACGATGTCGTGATCTACATGAAGCAGGCGCAGACCCCGGCCGTCTCCCGGCACATCACCGACCCCGCGGTCCGCGGCTACTTCCAGCACGAGGGCCACCGCACGGTGATCTCGCAGCGCGCCCTCCAGGACCACGCCGACCCGTGGCTGGGCTGGACCGAGCTCGACGGCGCGGGCCAGCTGGTCGCCGAGATCTCGCCGTACGCGGTCGACCTGGACTGGTCCGACATCGACGACCCGGAGGAGATCGCGGCCGTGGTGGCCGACCTGGGCCGGGCCACCGCGACCATGCACGCCGCCGCGGACGACGAGAGCGGCCACTCGCTGGTCCCGTTCTCGACGGAGCGCGCCATCGACGCGGCCATCGCGGCCGACGAGGAGGGCTTCGCGGCGCTGCTGGTGGACTTCGCGCACTCCTACGGCGCCCGCGCCCGTACCGACCACCAGATCTTCGTGGACCTCTTCCGCAACGGCCGGATCCCCGGCCTGTAGGGAGCACGGGCCCGAGTCGCTCCGTACGCACCGTATGGTCCGGTGCGTACGGCTTCGGGCCCCCTTAAGCACCTCTTATCCCTCGTCATGGCACACTCGGCTGCGATGGACATTTCGGCACCTCACCTGCGGGCCCTGCGCGCGGCGCTCTTCACGGCGCTGTGCGTCTCGCTGTCCGCGGCGTCCCATGTGCTGCTGTCCCGTATGCCGCTGCCGCTGACCACCGTCGCCGCGATCGCCACCCCCGTATTCGTCCTCGCCTACGCGCTGGCCGGCCGGGAGCGCGGCTACTGGCGCATCGCGGCGCTGCTGGTCCCCCTGGAACTCACCGCCGACCTGGTCTTCAGCCTCGGTCAGCACACTTGTTACGGGGCGGCCGGCGGACCGGTCGCCGGCCCGCTGCGCTCGCTCGGCGTGGATCTGCTGTGCGGCGGCGGCCCGGTCGGCGGCGCCGCCCTGACGCGGCTGCCCGAGGACCAGGCCGGGCCGGTGAGCAGCTGGCTCGTGCTGCTCGCGGCGCATCTGCTGATCGGGCTGCTGGCCGCGGGCTGGCTGCGCCGCGGTGAGGCCGCGCTGGGCCGGCTGCTGGGCGCGGTGGCCGGCTTCGCCTTCCGCCCGCTGCTGCTCGCCGTCGCGGTCATCGGCGCCACCGCCGCCCCGCGCCGCCCGGCGCCCGCTCCCGTCCGGCCCGGGCGTCCCGCCCGCGCCGTCCCCCTGCTCGTGCACTGTGTCGTGCGCCGTGGGCCGCCCTGCGCGCTCGCCGCGTAGGCCACCGCACCCACCCCGTCCCACGGATCTTCACGGAGCAGGAACAGTCATGAGCAATCGCAACAACCAGGCCAACAAGCAGGCAGCCCGCGAGCGGCTGCGCGCCGAGCGTGAGCGGCAGGCGAAGAAGGACCGGCTCCGCCGGCAGCTGACCGTCGGCGGTGCGATCGTCGGTGTCCTGGCGATCGCCGGCGGCATCGCGGTGGCCGTGGCCGGCTCGGGTGACGACGCGGCGAACGGCCCGCTGGTCAAGCCCGCCAACACCAGCGGCACCAACGGCACCACGATCGTCGTCGGCAAGAAGGACGCCAAGAACACCCTGGAGCTCTTCGAGGACCCGCGCTGCCCCGGCTGCGCCGCCTTCGAGCAGACCGCCGGCGCCACCATCGAGAAGGACATCAAGGACGGCAAGTACAAGGCCTCGTACCACCTGGGCACGTTCCTCGACAACAATCTCCAGGGCACCGGCTCCAAGAACGCGCTCAGCGCGCTGGGCGCCTCCCTGAACGTCAGCCCGGACGCCTTCCTGAAGTACAAATACGCGCTGTACTCGAAGGAGTTCCACCCGGACGAGACCGGGCCGGACAAGTTCGCCGACGACAGCTACCTGATCAAGGTCGCCGACACCGTCCCGGCGCTGAAGGGGAACGCCGCCTTCCAGAAGGCCGTCAAGGACGGTACGTACGACCGCTGGGCGCTGGGGGTGTCCAAGGCCTTCAACTCCGTCAAGGACGTCAAGAGCACCCCGACGATCAAGCTCAACGGCACGGTGCTGGGCACGAAGACCCCGCAGGGCACCTCGGCACCGTCCAGCGTGGCCGCCTTCAACTCCGCGGTGGACAAGGCCCTGAAGAAGTGACGTAGGCGAAGACCGGTCACCCGGCCGGTCCCCCTCGCGGCATCGGCCGGCACGCTCCCCGCGTGCCGGCCGATGCCAAATCTTGACCCGTGCCGGTGCCGTGCACATGGCAGACTCCCGAGCGTGCAGGCGACGGGAGGGCGTCCCGGGACCCGGCCGGCGGCCGCGCCGGGGGTCCAGCTCCGGGCGGTGCGGGCGGCGTTGTTCACCGCGCTGTGCACCACCCTGTCCGCGACCTCCCATGTGCTGCTCTCCCACGCCCCGTTGCCGCCCGCGTCGGTCGCCGCGATCTGCGCCGGTGTCTTCGCCGCGGCCTACGCACTGACCGGACGGGAGCGCGGCTACGGCCGGATCGGCGCCCTGCTGGTGCCCCTGGAGCTGGCCGCCGACACCGTCTTCACCGCCGGACAGCACACCTGTTACGGGGGAGCCGGCGGCCCGGTCACCGGCCCGCTGCGCTCGGTCGGCGTCGATCTGCTGTGCGCGGGCGGCGAGTTGGGCACTCCGCTCGCCCGCCTCGCCGCCCACACCGGCACGCCGCTGCCGCCGGTGCCGCCGACCGCCCCGTGGCTGCTGCTCGCCGCCCATGTCGCCGTCGGCCTGCTCGCCGCCGGCTGGCTGCACCGCGGTGACGCCGCCCTGGACGCCCTGCTGCGCGCCGCCGCGGCCGGCGCCTTCCGCCCGCTGCGGACCGCGGTCGCGGTGGTCACCACCGCGTGCCCGCCGCCCCGCCGTCGCCGGTGCCCGCCGCCTCCGCCGCCGGCCGGCCCGCTCCCCCTCCTGGTGCACTGCGTCCTGCGCCGCGGCCCGCCCGCCGCGGCCGCCGTCTGACCAGTCCGCAGCAGCAACCCCACCCTTGAGAGACGGAACCCCCCATGAGCAACCGCAACACCCAGGCCAACAAGGCCGCCGCCCGCGAGCGCATCCGGGCCGAGCGCGAGCGCCAGAAGAAGAAGGAGAAGCTGCGTCGTCAGCTCTTCGTGGCCGGGGCCGTGGTCGGCGTCCTGGCCGTGGCCGGCGGCATCGGCTACATGGTGATGAAGGCCAACGAGCCCACGGGCTGGGAGGCCGCCAAGGAGGCCAAGCCCGTCGCGCCCGCCCACACCCAGGGCAAGAACGGCACCGAGATCCTGATAGGTGACAAGAACGCCAAGGAGACCCTGGAGGTCTTCGAGGACGTCCGCTGCCCGGCGTGCGCGTCCTTCGAGCAGAGCAGCGGCGAGGCGCTGCTGAAGGACATCAAGGACGGCCGCTACCGGGTCCGCTTCTCCATGTACACCTTCATCGACGACACACCGGCCGGCGGCGAGGGCGCGAAGAACGCGCTGAGCGCGCTCGGCGCGGCGCTGAACGTCAGCCCGGAGGCGTTCCTGAAGTACAAGGCGGCGCTGTACTCCACGAAGTTCCACCCCGAGGAGCAGGTGGACACCTACAGCAAGGACGCCGAACTGCTCAAGGTCGCCGCCACGGTGCCGGAGCTGAAGAACAACAAGGCGTTCGAGACGGCGGTGAAGGAGGGCACCTACGACCGCTGGGTGATGGACATGACCGCGCTGTTCGGCCGTAAGGGCGTCAGGGCCACGCCCACCTTCATGCACGGCGACAAGAAGCTGACGATCCCCCAGGTACCGCAGCAGCAGATGACGCAGGCGCAGTACAACCGGCTCGCCCAGGCCAACTTCAAGAAGATGATCGACAAGGAGTTCGGCCCGGCGAAGGGCTCCGGGAAGCCGGACCCGGGCAAGGGTGACAGCAAGGGCGATGCGGGCCAGAACGGCATTCGCGAGGGCGAAAAGGACCCCACGGCCTCCCGCTGAGTGCCTTTCGGACAACGGGTGGGCGAATTCTCGGGGTTCCCGTGAATTCACCCTCCCGGGCCCGCTTACCGGCCAGTAGGGTGAGCGGCCGTGACCGATCACGACCAGATCTCGCGCCGCACTGCCGTTACGGCCGTAGCCGCCACCGCCGCACTTCTGCCGTTCGCCGGCGCCACCACGGCGCACGCCCAAGAGGCCGCCGGCCAGGACCCGTTCTTCCAGCACGGAGTCGCCTCCGGTGACCCGCTCCCGGACGGCGTCCTGCTGTGGACCCGGGTCACGCCGACCCCGGCGGCCACCCCCGGATCCGGCCGGGGGCCGGCCACGAAGGTGAGCTGGCAGGTGGCGACCGACAAGGACTTCGCCTCCGTCGTCGCCCGGGGGAGCCTGACCGCCTCGGCCGCCGCCGACCACACCGTCAAGGCGGACGTCCGCGGCCTGAAGCCGGCCACCCACTACTACTACCGCTTCACCGCCGGCGGGCAGCACTCCCCCGTCGGCCGGACCCGCACCGCCCCGGCCCATGACTCCGCGGCCGGCAACGTCCGCTTCGGTGTGGTCTCCTGCGCCAACTGGGAGTCCGGCTACTTCTCCCCGTACCGGCACCTGGCCGCCCGCACCGACCTGGACGCGGTGCTGCACCTCGGCGACTACCTCTACGAGTACAAGTCCGGCGAGTACCCGGAGTTCAAGTACGTCGTCCGTCCGCACTCCCCCGCCCACGAGCTGCTGACGCTCGCCGACTACCGCATCCGGCACGGCGTCCACAAGACCGACCCGGACGCGCTGGCCATGCACGCCTCGCACCCGGTCATCGCCATGTGGGACGACCACGAGTTCGCCGACAACGCCTGGAAGGGCGGCGCGACGAACCACACACCGGACAGCGAGGGCCCCTGGTCCGCGCGGATGGCCGCCGCGAAGCAGGCGTACTTCGAGTGGATGCCGGTGCGCCCGTCGACGGCCGGCACCACCTACCGCAGGCTGCGCTTCGGCACCCTCGCCGATCTGCATCTGCTGGATCTGCGGTCGTTCCGCGACGAGCAGGCCAAGCCGGGCAGCGGCGCGGTCGACGACCCGAGCCGTACGCTCACCGGGCGGGCCCAGCTGGACTGGCTCAAGGCCGGCCTGGAGCGCTCGGACACCGCCTGGCGGCTGGTCGGCACCTCGGTGATGATCTCGCAGGTCGCCTTCGGCGCCGTCCCCGCGAAGCTGCTCGGCCCGCTCGCCGACATCCTCGGGATACCCAAGGAGGGCCTGGCGATCAACACCGACCAGTGGGACGGCTACACCGATGACCGGCGCGAGCTGCTGAGCCACCTCAGCGACCGCGGTATCGACAACACCGTCTTCCTGACCGGCGACATCCACATGGCCTGGGCCAACGAGGTGCCGCTCCAGGCGGCGACCTACCCCGCCGACCGCGCGGTGGCGACGGAGTTCGTGGTCACCTCCGTCACCTCCGACAACGTGGACGACTTCCTGCATGTCGCCCCGCACACGGTCTCGCTGGCCGGGGTCGCCGCCCTCAAGGCCGCCAACCGGCATGTGAAGTGGCTGGACATGGACTCCCACGGTTACGGGGTCCTGGACGTCAGCGCCGAGCGGACGCAGATGGACTACTTCGGGGTCTCCGACCGGACCGACCCGCAGGCCACCAGCCAGCTGCTGCGCTCGTACCGCACCCGGTCCGGCACCCAGCAGATGGAGCGGGCGGACCAGCCGGTCGGCTGACGGCGCACGTCCCGCGCGGCGCCGGCCGCCCGGTTCACAGCCCGGCGAGGAAGCCCAGCGCCACCTTCCAGGCGCGCTCCGCGGCCTCCGCGTCGTAGTCGGGCAGCTCGGGATCGGTGAACAGGTGGCCGGCGCCGGCGTAGCGGAAGACCTCTACGTCCGCGCCGGCCCGGCGCATCTGGAGGTACCAGGCGTTCAGCCAGTCGTGCGGCTCGTACGGGTCCGGGTCGGCGACATGCAGCTGCACCGGCAGATCATCGGCGGTGGTGTCCTCCGCGATGTCCGAGGTGCCGTGCAGCAGGAGCAGCCCGCGGGTCTTCTCGTCGCCCAGCGCGAGGTTCTGGGCGACCGAGCCGCCGAAGGAGAAGCCCGCGTAGACCAGCCCGCGGTCGGAGTACGGCGCCACGGCCGTGATGGCCCGCTTGAGCAGCTCCTCCTTGCCGATCTCGTCCTTGATGAGGATGCCGTCCGGTACCGATTCCGCGGTCCGGCCGTCGAACAGATCGGGGACGATCACCTCGTGTCCCGCGGCCCGCAGCCGGTCCGCAGCGGCGTGCACCGCGGGGCGCAGCCCGCATACCGAATGAAACAGCACAATCGTCGAAAGCCCGCTGGTCGAGGACTCGGTCGAGGCCGGCACTGACATCACTTCCCTGGAGTTGGATCGCTCTCGCCCCATCCTGCCAGTTACGGTCACAAGGACCGGGTACCCGCACACCACAGCCCCTCGCACCCCACGGAGGAGGAGTCCCGTGTCATTGGAGGACGTCCTGCGTCCGGTCGCCGTCATCGGCGGCGCGGTCCTGCTCACGCTCATCCTGGTCTGGCTCACCGATCGCGGACTGCGCCGGATCGACGCCGCCCATCCCGAGACCCCGTTGTGGGGGCTGCTGCGGCGCTGCCGGATACCGCTGCGGGTGGCCCTGTGCACCGCGCTGCTGCGCGGCTCGTTCGACGAGGCGGGGCTGAAGGTCGCCGCGGACCACGAGGCGGGCGTCGGCCAGGCGCTGACCCTGGTCCTGATCGCGGCCACCGCCTGGCTGGTGGTCCGGGCCGCGGCGGCGATCGTCGAGTCCTCGTACTCCCGCTATGCGGCGAGCGGCCGGGACGCGGCACGGGTGCGGCGGGTGCGGACCCAGGTGACGCTGATCCAGCGGGTGGTGACGGCCGTGGTGATCGTCGTCGCGGCCGCCTCGATGCTGCTGACGTTCCCGGCGATGCGGGCGGTCGGCACGTCCATGCTGGCCTCCGCCGGCCTGCTCGGCATCGTCGCCGGTATAGCCGCCCAGTCCACCCTCGGCAACCTCTTCGCGGGGCTCCAGATCGCCTTCGGTGACATGGTGCGCATCGGGGACACCGTCGTCGTGGACGGCGAGTGGGGCAGCGTCGAGGAGATCACCCTGACCTCGCTGACCGTACGGACCTGGGACGAGCGCCGGATCACCATGCCGGTGTCGTACTTCACCGGCAAGCCGTTCGAGAACTGGTCGCGCGGCGGGGCGCAGATGACCGGCACGGTCTTCTTCCACCTCGACCACAGCGCGCCGGTGGAGAAGATGCGCCAGCGGCTGATCGAAACCCTCCAGGAGTGCCCGGACTGGGACGGCCGCTCGTGGAGCCTGGTGGTCACCGACACCACCCCGTCCACGATCGTGGTGCGGGCGCTGGTCACCGCCCGGGACGCGGACGCCCTCTGGGAGGTGCGCTGCCAGGTCCGTGAGCGGATGCTGGAGTGGCTGCGCACCGAGCATGCCTACGCGCTGCCGCGGATCAGCACCGCACCGGCCCCGACCGGCGTCCCGGAGGCCCGCCACGGCGAGGAGCCGGACGCCCGGCGGCTGTCGAAGGACTAGGAGGCCGGCCCGCCCGGCGTCACGGCGTGTGCCGCAGACTGCGCATGTCCAGATGCCGCAGCACCCGGTCGACGATCTCCGGGTCGGTGCCCGGCTCGCTGCGCGCGGCCAGCACCTCGTGCCGGGCGGCCGAGAGCATCTCGCCCTGGATGCGGTGCACCTTCTTCATCCGGTGGATGCGCCGCTCGAAGAGCTCGCGCCGCTCGTCGTCGACGATGTCCGGCGCGATCCGGGCGCCCATGTCGTACGCCCGGCGCGCCAGCTGGTCGCTGACCTCGTCGGGCAGCTCCTCGACCTCCAGGATCTCCTTCAGCCGCCGCTTGGACGCCTTGATCACCCGGATCGCCAGCTCCCGCTCCAGCGCGTCGACGGCATCGGTGTCGGCCCGCACCCGCAGCCTGCGCACCAGCCAGGGCAGGGTCAGGCCCTGGACGAGAAGGGTGCTGAGCACCACCGCGAAGGCGATGAAGAGGATGTCGTCACGGGCGGGGAAGCCATTGCCGCCGTCGATGCTGAAGGGGATGGCCAGCGCCAGCGCCACGGAGGCCACCCCGCGCATCCCCGACCACCACATGATGAGCGTCTCCCGCCAGCTCATCGGGATTTCCTCGTCGTAGTCGCGGAGCTTGTGCATCCGCTTGGCCAGCCAGGCGGCGGGCAGCAGCCACAACAGCCGGACGCCGACGACCACCCCGACGACGGCGGCACCGGCCCCGAGCAGCTGACCCCAACGGTGCGAAGCGGCCCCGAAGATGTTGTGCAGCTCCAGCCCGATCAGCCCGAAGGCGACGCCGGTGACGAGGGTGTCGACGACCTCCCAGAAGGTGTAGCCGGCCAGCCGGCCCATCACATCGTCCGCGTCGACCGCGTATTCGGCCAGGAACAGCGCGCAGGTCAGCACCGCGAGCACCCCGGAGCCGTGGAACTCCTCGGCCAGCACATAGGCGACGAACGGCACCAGCAGCGTCAGACCGATCTGCAGCGTCGGGTCACCGAGCAGCCCCATCAGCTTGTTGGTGACCCAGCCCAGCAGCAGGCCGACCGCTATCGCCACCACCGCGGACAGCACCAGCGAGCCGATCGCGGCGGTCACCGAGAAACTGCCGCTGATGGCCGCGGCGAGGGCCACGTGGTAGAGCACGATCGCGGTGACGTCGTTGAACAGCCCCTCGCCCTCCAGGATGGAGACCAGCCGGCGGGGCAGCCCGAGTTTGCCGGCCACGGCGGTCGCGGCGACCGGGTCGGGCGGTGCCACCAACGCGCCGAGCACCACCGCGGCGGCCACCGGCATCCCGGGCACCACCGCCTGGGCGACCGCGGCGACCGCGGCGGTGGTGGCGAAGACCAGCGCCACGGCGAGCAGGAAGATCGGCCGGAGGTTGGCGGTGAACTGCCGCCACGAGGTGCGCTGAACGGCCGCGTAGAGCAGCGGCGGCAGCACCACCGGCAGGATGAACTCGGGCGGCACCTCGACGTTGGGCACGAACGGCAGCAACGCCAGGACGGCGCCGGCGAGCGTCATCAGCACCGGTGACGGGAGCCGCAGCCGGTCGCCGACCGGAACCATGACCACGGCTCCGAGCAGCAGGACGAACACAAGAGCCAGCTGGTCCACGGTGGCAACGCTCCGGGGTCGGATCCGGTCATGTTCCGCCCCCAGCCTGCCATGAAGCCGCCGGTTGCCCGTGGTGCCGGCGACCCGCAGGCCGCTGCGTCAGCCGCTCTCGGCCCGGACGGTGTCCAGGGCGCGCTGAAGATCGTCCGGGTAGCCGCTCTCGAACTCGACCCAGCGGCCGTCCGAGGGGTGCTCGAAGCCCAGCCGGACCGCGTGCAGCCACTGCCGCCCGACGCCCAGCCGCTTGGCGAGCGTGGGGTCCGCGCCGTAGGTCAGATCGCCGACGCAGGGGTGGCGGTGCGCGGCCATGTGCACCCGGATCTGGTGGGTGCGGCCGGTCTCCAGCTTGATGTCGAGCAGGCTGGCCGCGCGGAACGCCTCGATCAGGTCGTAGTGCGTGACCGACGGCTTGCCCTCGGCGGTGACCGCCCACTTGTAGTCGTGCTGGGGGTGGCGGCCGATGGGGGCGTCGATGGTGCCGCTCATCGGGTCCGGGTGGCCCTGGACCAGGGAGTGGTAGCGCTTGTCGACCGTCCGCTCGCGGAACTGCTGCTTGAGCAGGGTGTAGGCGCGCTCGGACTTGGCGACCACCATCAGGCCGGAGGTGCCGACATCGAGACGGTGCACGATGCCCTGGCGCTCGGCGGCGCCGGAGGTGGAGATGCGGTAGCCGGCCGCGGCCAGACCGCCGATGACGGTGGTTCCGCTCCAGCCGGGGCTCGGGTGGGCGGCGACCCCGACGGGCTTCATGATCACCACGATGTCGTCGTCGTCATGGACGATCTCCATGCCCTCGACGGGCTCGGCGACGATCTCGACGGGCGGCGCGGCCTGCGGCATCTCGACCTCCAGCCACGCGCCGCCGTGCACCCGCTCCGACTTCATCACCTCGGATCCGTCGACCCGGACCTTTCCGGCGGCGGCGAGTTCGGCCGCCTTCGTACGGGAGAAGCCGAACATCCGGGCCAGCGCGGCGTCGACGCGCTCGCCCTCCAGGCCGTCCGGTACGGGCAGGGTGCGGATCTCGGGAATGGTGCTCACCCCACGAGTATGGCAGTCCCGCCATGGTGTCCTGCCCGGGGCCGGTCGCCGGCCCCCGGGGCCCGGCGACCGGCGACCGGCACCACCGACGGCTTCTGCCACGGCCGGCACCGGAGCGGGGTATCAGTCCTTGTGCACGGTCCCGTCGGGGTCCAGCCCCCGGAAGGAGAGGATCACGATCAGCACGCCGCCGCAGACGATCGCGGAGTCGGCGAGGTTGAAGACCGCGAAGTGCGCCGGTGCGATGAAGTCGACCACCGCACCCTCGAAGACGCCCGGGGCACGGAAGATCCGGTCGGTGAGGTTGCCGAAGGCACCGCCGAGCAGCAGCCCGAGCGCGATCGCCCAGGGCAGGCTGTAGAGCTTGCGGGCGATCCGGAAGATGACCAGGATCACGGCCGCGGCGATGATGGTGAGGAAGATCGTCAGGGCCTCGCCCATACCGAACGCGGCGCCGCGGTTGCGGATCACCGTGAACCGCAGCAGCGTCCCGATCACCTCGATGGGCGCATGGTGCTCCAGCTTCGCGACCACGAGGAGCTTGCTGCCCAGGTCGAGCAGGTAGACGACGAGCGCGACCAGCAGCAGCGCGGCGATCCGCCGCTTACCGCGGTCCTTGCTCTCCTCCGTCCGCACCGGACCTCCCCCTTCGGACCCCGTCGTGGGATCCGCTCCGGTACCCGGCTCGGGTTCCGGCGTACCGGTGATGCGTTCCGCCTCTGCCACGTGTGAGTCCCTCAGCCCGTTGTGTCCCCGGCCGGGCCGTGCCCGGCTGAACCACGAGAGTACGGCACACCCGTGCGGGCGCGGGCGACACGGGTGCCGTCCGCGCCACCGGTCGGCCGGCTCAGCGGCGCTCCTGTTGCTGCTTGCACTCCACGCAGAGCGTGGCGCGCGGGAAGGCCTGCATCCGCGCCTTGCCGATGGGGTTGCCGCAGTTCTCGCACAGCCCATAGGTGCCCGCGTCCAGCCGGCCGAGGGCCCGTTCGGTCTGATGGAGCATCTCGCGGGCATTGGAGGCGAGCGCCAGCTCGTGTTCGCGGGTGATGTTCTTGCTGCCGGTGTCGGCCTCGTCGTCGCCCGCGCCGTCCCCGGAGTCACGCATCAGCCCGGCGATGGCGTCCTCGGCCGAGACGATCTCCAGCCGCAGCCGGGTCGTCTCATCCATCAGCTCGGTCCGGGCCGCGGCGACCTCCTCGGGCGTCCAGGGATCCTCGCCGGCCCGTACGGCGAGCTCGCCCGGCGCCGCGGCCACCCGGGCCATGGGCACCGCGGAGTCCTTGCCGTGTGCCGTGGCCGCTGCGGCCGCAGTCTTCTTCGCCACCACCGTCTTGGCTCCCGTCTTCTTAGCGGGCACCGCGGCCTTTTTGGCCGGAGCCTTCTTCGCGGCCTTCTTCGCCGCCGTCTTCTTCACCACCGTCTTCTTCGCCGCCGTCTTCTTCGTGGCGGCCCGCTTCGGCGCCGCCGTCCGGGCCGTCGCCTTTTCCGGCGTGGCCGTACCGGCCGCCGGCTTCTTGGCCGCGGCCTTCTTCGGAGCTGTCCTCTTCGTCGGAGGCTGCTTCGCGTCGGCCTCGTCGGCAGGCGTCGTGCTCTTCTCCGCGGCGGTCTTTTTCGCCACCATGGCCGCGACCCCTTCACATATGTGACTTTGTTCGCGAATCGTGACGGGAACGATAAATCGCCGCACGCCACGCGGCAACGGGACGCACCGCCCTCCGCACCCCCGCGCCCGGCCCGGAAGGGCGGTTCGTCTCGGTTGTGCCCGCTTCCCGGCGGGGCGAATCCGCCCGTGGGAGGGGCGGCGGGCCGCTGGCCATTCGGGTCATCGCGCGGGCCGGGAACGCGGTGCGGCGACGGCCTGGGCCACCCCCGTACGACGCCCCGCGCCGGGCTCCGGCCCGGCCGCCGAAATCCGGTCGGCCGCTGTCGGCCCCGCCCCGTACACTGGGCCCAGCGAGAGGCATTGACGGGACGAGTAACGCCGTACGCAGCCAGCAGCGACCCGGGGACGGTGGAAGCCCGGGGGCGTGCACGACGTGAAGATCACCCCGGAGCCGCCGGAAGAAAGCCCGCAGAGCATCCGCAGGCGAGTAGAACCGGCAGCGCGACCCCAATGAGGGGGCGGTGCAGCGGCACCGCCAAGGAGGGTGGTACCGCGGGAGCCCAGGCTCTCGTCCCTCCGGACGGAGAACGCAGCAGGTGTCCGCCGGAGGAAGCCCCCGATGAGTCCGCAGCCCCAGTACCGCCAGGTACCCGCCCAGGTAGACCTCCCCGCCCTTGAGCACGCCGTGCTCGAGTTCTGGCAGGAGCAGAAGGTCTTCGCCCGTACCCTCCAGCAGTCCGAGGGACGGCCCGAGTGGGTCTTCTACGAGGGCCCCCCGACCGCCAATGGCATGCCCGGCGCGCACCACATCGAGGCGCGCGTCTTCAAGGACGTCTTCCCCCGGTTCCGCACGATGCAGGGCTACCACGTCGACCGCAAGGCCGGCTGGGACTGCCACGGCCTCCCGGTCGAGCTGGCCGTGGAGAAGGAGCTGGGCTTCAGCGGCAAGAAGGACATCGAGGCGTACGGCATCGCCGAGTTCAACGCCAAGTGCCGGGAGTCGGTGACCCGCCACACCGACGCCTTCGCCGAGCTCACGACCCGTATGGGCTACTGGACCGACCTGGACGCCCCGTACCGCACGATGGACCCCGACTACATCGAGTCGGTGTGGTGGTCGCTGAAGGAGATCTTCGGCAAGGGCCTGCTGGTCCAGGACCACCGCGTCGCCCCCTGGTGCCCGCGCTGCGGCACCGGCCTGTCGGACCACGAGCTGGCCCAGGGCTACGAGAACGTCGTCGACCCCTCCGTCTTCGTCCGCCTGCCGCTGACCTCCGGCCCGCTGGCCGGCCGGGCCGCGCTGCTCATCTGGACGACCACCCCCTGGACCCTGGTCTCCAACACCGCCGTCGCCGCGCACCCCGACGTCACCTATGTCGTCGCCACCGACGGCACCGAGCAGCTGGTCGTCGCGGAGCCGCTGCTGGAGAAGGCCCTCGGTGAGGGCTGGACGGCCACCGGCGAGTCGTTCACCGGCCGCGAGATGGAGCGCTGGGCCTACGAGCGCCCCTTCGGCCTCGTCGAGCTCGAAGGCGCCAACATCGTCGTCAACGCCGAGTACGTCACCACCGACGACGGCACCGGCCTCGTGCACCAGGCCCCGGCCTTCGGTGAGGACGACCTCAAGACCTGCAAGGCGTACGACCTGCCGGTGATCAACCCGGTCCGCCCGGACGGCACCTTCGAGGAGCAACTGACCCTGGTCGGCGGCCAGTTCTTCAAGAAGGCCGATGAGGCACTGGTCGCCGACCTGGACGCCCGCGGTCTGCTCTTCCGGCACGTGGCGTACGAGCACAGCTACCCGCACTGCTGGCGCTGCCACACCGCGCTGCTCTACTACGCCCAGCCGTCGTGGTACATCCGCACCACCGCGATCAAGGACGCCCTGCTCCGGGAGAACGAGAACACCAACTGGTTCCCCGAGTCGGTCAAGCACGGCCGCTTCGGCGACTGGCTCAACAACAACATCGACTGGGCGCTGTCCCGCAACCGCTACTGGGGCACCCCGCTGCCCATCTGGCGCTGCGCGGAGGACCACCTCACCTGCGTCGGCTCGCTCGCCGAGCTCACCGAGCTGACCGGCACCGACCAGTCCGACCTGGACCCGCACCGCCCGTTCATCGACGCGGTCACCTTCCCCTGCCCGACCTGCCAGGGCACCGCGACCCGCGTCCCGGAAGTCATCGACGCCTGGTACGACTCGGGCTCGATGCCGTTCGCGCAGTGGGGCTACCCGTACCGCAACAAGGAGCTGTTCGAGAAGCGCTACCCGGCGCAGTTCATCTCCGAGGCCATCGACCAGACCCGTGGCTGGTTCTACACCCTGATGGCGGTCGGCACCCTCGTCTTCGACAAGTCCTCGTACGAGAACGTGGTCTGCCTCGGCCACATCCTCGCCGAGGACGGCCGGAAGATGTCCAAGCACCTGGGCAACACCCTCCAGCCGATCCCGCTCATGGACCAGCACGGCGCCGACGCGGTCCGCTGGTTCATGGCCGCCGGCGGCTCCCCCTGGGCCGCCCGCCGGGTGGGCCACTCCACCATCCAGGAAGTCGTCCGCAAGACGCTGCTGACGTACTGGAACACCGTCGCCTTCCAGGCGCTGTACGCCCGGACGTCCGGCTGGGCGCCCTCCGCGGCCGACCCGGCCCCCGCCGACCGCCCGCTGCTGGACCGCTGGCTGCTCGGTGAGCTGAACGGCCTGGTCGAGCAGGTCACCGAGTCGCTGGAGGCCTTCGACACCCAGCGCGCCGGCAAGCTCCTCTCCTCCTTCGTCGACGACCTCTCCAACTGGTACGTCCGCCGCTCCCGCCGCCGCTTCTGGCAGGGCGACGCGGCCGCGCTGCGCACGCTCCACGAGGTCATCGAGACGATCACCCGTCTCATGGCGCCGCTCACCCCGTTCGTCACCGAGCGGGTCTGGCAGGACCTGATCGTCCCGGTCACCCCGGACGCCCCGGACTCCGTCCACCTCTCCACCTGGCCGGTCGCCGACCGCACGCTCATCGACCCGGCGCTGTCCGGCCAGATGCAGCTGGTGCGCCGGCTGGTCGAGCTGGGCCGGGCGACCCGTGCCGAGTCGGGCGTCAAGACCCGCCAGCCGCTGTCCCGTGCGCTGGTCGCGGCACACGGCTTCGCGGGTCTGTCCGAGGATCTGCGCGCGCAGATCGCCGAGGAGCTCAACGTGAGCTCGCTGGCCTCCCTGTCGGAGGTCGGCGGGTCCCTGGTCGACACCACCGCCAAGGCGAACTTCCGGGCCCTGGGCAAGCGGTTCGGCAAGGGCGTCCAGGCGGTCGCCAAGGCCGTCGCCGCGGCCGACGCCGCCGCCCTCTCCCTCGCCCTGCGCGAGGGCACCGCGAGCGTCGAGGTGGACGGCGAGACCGTCTCGCTCGCCCCCGACGAGGTGATCATCACCGAAACCCCGCGCGAGGGCTGGTCGGTGGCCTCCGACGCGGGCGCCACGGTCGCCCTCGACCTGGAGATCACCCCGGAGCTGCGCCGGGCGGGCCTGGCCCGCGACGCGATCCGGCTGATCCAGGACGCCCGTAAGAACAGCGGCCTCGACGTCGCCGACCGGATCGCGCTGCGCTGGCAGTCCACCGACGAGGAGGTGCGCACGGCGCTGACCGACCACGCCGGCCTGATCTCCGACGAGGTGCTCGCCACGGACTTCGCCCCCGGCGAGGCCGACGATTCCTACGGCTCCGCGTTCACCGACGAGAGCCTGGCTCTCACGTTCCGGCTGCGCAAGGCGTAACCGCGCACGCGGCCACCCCGCGACGTCAACAGAGCCCCCCGGCGCCACCGCACCGGGGGGCTCTGCCGTACCCCGCTGACCGCACACACCACACCGCACTGCACCGCACTGCACCGACAAGTCCACACAAAAGGGCCGGGCCCCGAAGGAATGTTCCTTCGGGGCCCGGCCCTGATTGCCGACTGTGCGCGCTACGCGGACGTCAGTTGTCGTCCTCGTCGATCAGGAAGCCGCGCATCGGCGACGGCGTCTGCTGCATCGGCTGCGGGCTCTGCGGACGCACCGGAGCCATCGGCTGGGTCATCGCCGGCGACATCTGCTGCTGACCGCCGTAGGACGGACCGTTGCTGGACTGACCGGCCATGGAGTGGTTGCCGCCACCCATCGACTGGCCGCCACCCATGGTGTGGTTGCCGCCCATGGTGCCCGCACCGGCCGACGCCATCGACGGCGACGGCGGCAGCGAAGCGGTCGCCGGGGTCCGCGGCGGGGCCAGCGAGTCGTCCGCCTGGTTCTCCAGCTGACGCAGCTGGCTCTCCAGGTAGGACTTCAGCCGCGTGCGGTACTCGCGCTCGAAGCCGCGCAGGTCCTCGACCTTGCGCTCCAGCGTCGCGCGGGCCGACTCCAGCGAGCCCATCGCCACGCGGTGCTTCTCCTGCGCGTCCCGCTCCAGCGCGTCGGCCTTGGCGCGGGCGTCCCGCTCCAGGCCCTCGGCACGGCTGCGCGCCTCGCCGACGATCTTGTTGGCCTCGGAACGGGCCTCCGCGATCGCCTGGTCGGCGGTCTGCTGTGCCAGCGACAGCACGCGCGCGGCGCTGTCACCACCCGGGCCGCCCTGCTGGCCACCGGGGCCGGGCAGCTGAGGTCCGCCGGGGCCGCCCATCGGGCCGCCCATGGGACCACCGGGGCCCATCGGACCGGGGCCGTGACCCTGCGGGCCGTGACCACCGGGGCCAGGAGGCAGCTGAGGTGCTCCGCCGGGCAGTTGGGGAGGTCCACCCATCCCCTGCTGCTGCGGCGGCACCGGCTGCGGACCGGATATGGCGGCGGGCACCGGAGCCCCGGGCCGCTGCTGCTGCTCCTGCTGCTGGTCCGGTCCCTTGCGCAGACCCTGCTGCTGCTGGTTCTGCGCGGCGGCGCGGGTGGCAGCGGCCAGCTTGGCGCGAAGGTCCTCGTTCTCCCGCAGGAGCCGGGTCAGTTCGGCTTCGACCTCATCGAGGAAGGCATCGACCTCGTCCTCGTCATAGCCTTCTCGGAGGCGGACGGTCGTGAACTGCTTGTTCCGCACGTCCTCGGGGGTCAACGGCATCTCTACTTCACCTCAACGTAGTCGTCGGCAATCGGCAAGACCGTATCGTTCACACCAACAACACCGACCTCACGACGGTGATCAGGATGTACACGATGATCATCAATACGAAGAAGGACAGGTCGAGCGCCACGCCCCCGAGACGCAGCGGCGGAATGACCCGCCGCAGAAGCTTGAGTGGCGGATCAGTGACAGTGTAGGCGGCCTCAAGAATGACCACCATCGCCTTGCCGGGTTGCCATGAACGGGCGAACTGGAAGACATAGTCCATCACCAGCCGGAAGATCAACACGATCAGGAAGCAGTACAGCGCGATGTAGATCACCTGACCAAAGACACTCATCTCGCGCTGTCCCTCTCCCCTTGCCTTGCTCCTGTGTTGGCCTCACGGCCTCGGTGTGCCCGGTGTTGCGTCTCAGCTCTGGTTGAAGAACCCGCCCTCTGCGATACGGGCCTTGTCCTCCGCCGTGACATCGACGTTAGCAGGCGACAACAGGAACACCTTCTGCGTCACCCGTTCGATGCTGCCGTGAAGACCAAACACCAAACCGGCCGCAAAGTCGACAAGTCGCTTCGCGTCGGTGTCGTCCATCTCCGTCAGATTCATGATCACCGGAGTGCCCTCACGGAAGTGTTCCCCGATGGTACGGGCTTCGTTGTAGGTCCGGGGGTGAAGTGTGGTGATGCGGTAGGGCTCCCGCTCGGACACAACCTTGGGCATGATCACCGGGGCGTTCTTCTCCAAATTCGGACGTTCGGGTGTGATGGATGCCACGGGGGCGATTCGCGCGGGTCGTCCGTTTTCCGCGGCAAGCGGGGCCGGTTCACGTTGCGCCGGAGGCGTCACGGCACGGACGGGTTCCTCCCGTTCCGGGGGGATTTCGGCCTGCACCGGGTGCTGTTGACGCCGCCCGCGATCGGGCTCCGGGTCAAGCTCGGGCTCGAACTCGTCATCGGGGTCGAACCCCCGGCCGTCGTACCCATCGTCCTCCACGAGGCCGAGGTAGACCGCCATCTTGCGCATCGCGCCGGCCATTCTCTGCGTCCTCCGCTCTGTGGTGGATCGGCTCCGTCACCGGGGGCCTTGGATCCACTCGGCCTGCCCCGCTTTTTACGGGAATGACCATATTTTGTGCTGTGGTCCGACTTGCTTGGCGACGTTACCGGAGCCGTGGTCGGACTCCGAGTACCGCAGTGCCGACGCGCACATGTGTCGCCCCGGCCGCCACGGCTTCTTCGAGGTCCGCGCTCATGCCTGCTGACACCATGTTGGCAGCAGGATGGTTCCCGCGCAGGTCGGATGAGATTTCCAGGAGCCGTTCGAAAGCCGCGAGTTCACGCCCCGCATAGGGCCCGGCCAGCGGCGCGACGGTCATCACACCGTCCAGCCGCAGACCTTGGGCGCCGGCGATCTGCTCGGCGAGGGCCGCGACACCGTCCGGGGCGACACCGCCCCGCTCACCCCGCACCCCCGACTCCGCGTCAAGCGCCACCTGGATCAGGCAACCCAGTTCGCGCCCGGTGCGCACCGCCTCCTTGTCGAGTGCGGTGACGAGCCGAGCCCGGTCGACCGACTGAACAATTCCGGCATAACCAGCCACAGACCGCACCTTGTTGGTCTGTAGTTGACCAACGAAGTGCCAAGTAAGGGGCAAATCAGTACATTCAGCGGCCTTGCGGGCCGCCTCCTGGTCGCGGTTCTCCGCGACCTGCCGCACCCCCAGCTCCGCGAGCAGGCGGACGTCACTCGCGGGGTAGGTCTTGGTGACCACGATCAGGGTCACCTCGTCACGCGGCCGGCCGGCCTTGGCACAGGCGGCGGAGATACGTTCCTCCACCAGCGCCAGGTTCTCTGCCAGTTGCCTCTTGCGGTCCTCCGTCACGGCGTGGCCTCCCCCAGCCCCGGGCCGGGGGTCTCCCCGAGCCATACATAGCTCGCGAGCCGCCCCGTCGTACGGTCGCGCCGATACGAGAAATGGTCCGCGGATTCGCGGGTGCAGATGTGGGAATCTTCACGCACCAGCACGCCCTGCGCGGCGAGTTGGGCCCGCACCCCCGCGGTGACGTCGACCGCGGGAGTGCCCCAACTGGTCGTCGCGCGGGCCTCGGGAACGACCGCGGCGACGTCGGAACGCATCTGAGCGGGCACCTCGTAACAGCGCCCGCAGATCGCCGGTCCGGTGTAGGCGATCATCCGCGCCGGCTCCGCGCCCCGTTTCACCATCGCCTCGACCACCGCCGGGACGACCCCGGCGACCAGGCCGGGCCGGCCGGCGTGCGCGGCCCCCGCGACCCCGGCCACCGGGTCGGCGAGCAGGACCGGGGTGCAGTCGGCTGTCAGGACCGCGAGTGCGAGGCCCCGGCGCTCCGTCACCACCGCGTCCACACCGGGGATGTCGTCACCGTGCCGCCAGGGCCCGTCGACCACCGCGACGTCCCGGCCGTGCACCTGGTTCATCCAGACCACGGCGGCCGGGTCGAGACCCAGTTCCACCGCGGTGCGGGACCGGTTGGCGTGGACGGCCTGCGGGTCGTCGCCGACCGCGCCGCCCAGGTTGAGCTGATCGTACGGAGCGGCGCTCACCCCGCCCCACCTGTCGGTGAAGGCGAAGTGCGCGCCGCTCTCGTGGTGCTGTTGCCCTATCACTTCAGTGCTTCGGTCACTTCAGGAAGTCGGGGACGTCCAGTTCCTCGGCCGCGGAGTCCGAGTACGGACGGGCCGGGGGAACCTGCGGAGCGCTCGCCGGGGACGACGGGACCTCGCCCAGCGAGGAGGAGGACTCGGCGGGTGCCGGCTCCTCGTCCCGTACGGGCACCGAACCCAGTCCGCCGAAGGACGACGAACGCGGCTCGGGCGGAGTCGCCGGACGGCTCGGGGCCGGGGCGGGCTCCTCGCGCTTCGGGGCCGACAGTGCGGAGGACTGTGCGTCCCGGCGGGCCGGCGGCTGACCGCCGTCGAAGCCGGCGGCGATGACCGTCACCCGGACCTCGTCGCCCAGTGCGTCGTCGATGACCGCACCGAAGATGATGTTGGCTTCCGGGTGTGCCGCCTCGCTGACCAGCTGGGCGGCCTCGTTGATCTCGAAGAGACCGAGGTCGGAGCCGCCGGAGATGGACAGCAGCACACCACGGGCGCCGTCGATGGACGCCTCCAGGAGCGGCGAGGAGATCGCCATCTCCGCTGCGGCCACCGCGCGGTCGTCGCCGCGCGCCGAGCCGATCCCCATGAGGGCCGAGCCGGCCTCCGACATCACGGACTTGACGTCGGCGAAGTCGAGGTTGATCAGGCCCGGGGTGGTGATCAGATCGGTGATGCCCTGGACACCCGACAGCAGGACCTGGTCCGCGGACTTGAACGCGTCGAGCACGCTCACCTGGCGGTCCGAGATGGACAGCAGTCGGTCGTTGGGGATCACGATGAGGGTGTCGACCTCTTCGCGCAGCTGGGCGATGCCGTCCTCGGCCTGGTTGGCACGACGGCGACCCTCGAAGGTGAACGGGCGGGTGACCACACCGATCGTCAGGGCGCCCAGCGAGCGCGCGATGTTGGCGACGACGGGTGCGCCGCCGGTGCCGGTGCCGCCGCCCTCACCCGCGGTCACGAAGACCATGTCGGCCCCCTTGAGGACCTCCTCGATCTCCTCGCGGTGGTCCTCGGCCGCCTTCCGACCCACATCCGGGTTGGCGCCGGCGCCGAGCCCGCGGGTCATTTCGCGGCCGACGTCGAGCTTGACGTCGGCGTCGCTCATCAGCAGCGCCTGCGCATCGGTGTTGATCGCGATGAACTCGACGCCCTTGAGCCCGACCTCGATCATCCGGTTGATGGCGTTCACGCCACCGCCGCCGATGCCGACGACCTTGATGACTGCGAGGTAGTTCTGCGGTGCTGCCACGTCGAAGGCCTCTCGCCTCGAGTTACGTGTCGTCGCCGCACTGCGTGTGGACGCCGACTGATGCCGATGGGACGGTTCGTATCGCCGACCCGAACCCTAACGTTGAAGTTTAGGGTTACCTGTGCCTGTGTTCCTTGCTTCCATAGTCCCTTTGGAACGAGACACTAAGTCGACAAGGCGCGCCCGTTCAACGAACACGCCGAACCTCCCGTTTTTCTTTTCACCCTATGTGATCACCCATAGTCGTAGCCATCCAGGGTGCTGGCCTGCCACTACGGACGTCAACTCCCGGACACCGCAGGGGCGCTGGGCACCGAGATGTCGAAGTGGCGCGCGTCACGGGCGGCTTTCAGCAGCGCGGTCAGCACCTTTGCCTTTTCGGCGCCCTGTTCGCGGCTGCCCCAGGCGACCGTGCGGTCGCCGGCCAGTTCGAGGGTGATGGCGTCGTAGGACCGTACGCGGACCTTCCGTACGTCCTTGCGTACGGCTGCCGGCAGGTCCTGGGCGACCTCGACCGCGGCGCGCCGCAACCGGTCGATTCCGAAGCGGTGCAGACTCGGGGAGTCGGATGCTGCCATTTCCAGAAGCGGAACGCCCTTGGGGGCCGTGCTGACGGTGGCGAACCGAACGCCCCCGGCGTCCACTTCGACAAACCTTCTGCCCGATCGCAGCAGCAGTTCCGGCACCCTTTCGGTCACCTTCAGGCCGATTGTGTGCGGCCAGGACCGCTCGACGTCCACGGTCTTGATGCGCGGCAGCCGGGCGCGCAGCCGGTGGGCCAGCGCGTCCGTATCGACCGAGGCCAGCGGCGCGTTCATGGGGGCGTCGGCCGCGGCGATGACCTCATGCGGCGTCAACACTTTGGTGCCGGTGGGGCTGACGCGCTCCAGCCGGAGCCAGTTCGAGGCATAGAGGGCCCAGACGCCGAACGCGCCGAGCAGCACCGCGACGATCAAGATGATGATCAGACTGCGACGGCTCGGCGCGCGAAGGGGAAGGCGCTCCCACCGGAATCTTCGCCCCGGGGGTGCCGCGGCGGAGGGCGGGCCGGACAGTGACTTCTTCTCGCCTCGCCGGGCGGTTGTCGGTCCGGCCACGCTCCCTGCCTTCTCTCGTGGGCTACTTGTTGTGCTGTGCGATCGCCTCGTACACCATGCCGACCAACAGCTCGTCGGCGTCCCGGCGGCCGAACTCGGAGGCCGCGCGCGACATCTCGTACAGCCGGTGCGGATCGGCCAGGACCGGGAGCACGCTGTTCTGCACCCAGTCCGGGGTCAGCTGGGCGTCGTCGACCAGCAGGCCCCCGCCGGCGTTGACCAGCGGCTGGGCGTTGAGCCGCTGCTCGCCGTTGCCGATGGGCAGCGGGACGAAGGCGGCCGGGAGCCCGACGGCGGACAACTCGGCGACGGTCATCGCGCCCGCGCGGCAGAGCATCATGTCGGCCGCGGCGTACGCGAGATCCATCCGGTCCACGTACGGTACCGGGACATAGGGGGGCATCCCGGGCATGTTGTCCGCGTGCGGCAGTTCGTTCTTCGGGCCGACCGCGTGCAGGACCTGGATACCGGCGCGCTGGAGGACCGGAACGGCGGCCTGGATGACCTCGTTCAGCCGACGGGCACCCTGGGAACCACCGGACACCAGCAGGGTCGGAAGGTTGGGGTCGAGACCGAAGGCCGCCCGCGCCTCGGGGCGGACCGCGGCGCGGTCCAGGGTCGCGATGGTGCGGCGCAGCGGGATGCCGACGTAGCGGGCACCGCGCAGCTTGCTGTCCGGGGTGCTGACGGCGACGAACTTGGCGTACCGCGAGCCGATCTTGTTGGCCAGGCCGGGGCGGGCGTTGGCCTCGTGGACGATGATCGGCACCCCGAGCCGCTTGGCGGCCAGATAGCCGGGCAGCGCCACATAGCCACCGAAGCCGACGACGCAGTCCGCCTTCGTGCGCTCCAGGATCTGCTCGGCGGCCTTGATCGTGCCGCGCAGGCGCCCGGGGACGGTGATCAGTTCGGGGGTGGGCTTGCGCGGCAGCGGCACGGCCGGGATGAGACCCAGCTCATAGCCGCGCTCGGGGACGAGCCGGGTCTCCAGGCCCTTTTCCGTACCGAGTGCCGTGATCCCCACGGTGGGGTCCTGCCTCCGCAGTGCGTCCGCGAGGGCGAGCGCGGGCTCGATGTGGCCGGCGGTCCCCCCACCGGCGAGTACGACATGCACCGAAATTCACCGCTCTCCGGACGGCCGCTTCTTGACGCGCCGTCTCATCGTCTTCCATCTCACCCCAGCCTGCCTCCTGCCGAAGACCGGCTGCCGCATGGCCAACGCCGCCCGTGCAGCGGGCTCGTCACGCGCGAAGGCGATCAAGAGTCCGATGGCGAACATCGTCGGCAGCAGGGCGGAGCCTCCGTAGGAGAACAGCGGGAGGGGGACCCCGGCGATCGGCAACAGGCCGAGCACCGCACCGATGTTGATCACGGCCTGGGCCGTGATCCAGGTGGTCACACCTCCCGCGGCGTACCGTACGAAGGGGTCCTCCGTGCGTCCGGCCACGCGGATACCCGCATAGCCTAGAGCCGCGAAGAGGGCGAGGACCGACAGCGTCCCCGCCAGACCCAGTTCCTCCCCGGTGATGGCGAAGATGAAGTCGGTATGCGGTTCCGGGAGTTCACCCCATTTTTCCATACTTGCACCGAGGCCGGAACCGAAGAATCCGCCGGACGCGAGCGCATAGATGCCGTGCACGGCCTGCCAGCACTGATCACCGGGCCCCGGGTCGGTCGCTCCGATACAGGCCAGACGGGACATCCGGTTGGCGCTGGTCTTGATCAGCAGCGCCCCGATCAGCGTGGCGGCGCCCAGTACGCCCACGAAGAGCCTGGTGGGCGCCCCGGCCAGCCACAGCAGCCCGAAGAGGATCGCCGTGAGAATGATCGCGGTCCCCATGTCGCCGCCGAGCATGATCAGCCCGAGCAGCAGGAAGGCGACCGGGATCAGCGGCACCAGCAGATGCTTCCACTGCACCAGCAGCCTTTTGTCCTGTTTGCGGGCCAGCAGATCGGCGCCCCACAGCACCAGCGCGAGCTTGGCGAACTCGCTCGGTTGCATCTGGAAAGGTCCGCCGAGGCTGATCCAGTTCTGGTTGCCGTTGACCGCGACCCCTATGCCCGGAATCTGCACCAGGCACATCAGGAAGACCGAAACGGCGAGCAGCGGGTAGGCCAGCCCGCGGTGCAGCCGTACCGACATACGGGAGGCCGCCAGCAGCAGCCCGCCGCCCAGGACGGCGGCGAGCAGTTGCTTGCGGAAGAAGTACGTCGGGGCGAGACCGGACTGAAGCGCCTTGATCTGGGACGCCGAGTAGACCATCACCAGGCCCAGGACGGTGATCAGCAGGCTGCCGCCGAGGATCAGGTAGTACGCGGTCAGCGGGCGGTCCCAGGCCCGTCTCAGCCGGGTGTGCAGCCCCCGGGGGCCGCTCGGTGTGCGGCCGCCGCGCGGCTTGCGTGCCGTGGAGGGCCGGCGCGCCGGACGTGGCCTGGCCGCCTTCGCCGATCGGGCCGTCATCCTCGTCCCCTCCACAGGTACGCGCGCCGCCGGCGCTCGGCGACAGCGGGGAGAAACGGTCTAGTGATCCCGGGCGGTCAGCTCACCGACCGCTTCGGCGAAGGCGTCGCCCCGCTTGTTGTAGTTGACGAACATGTCCATCGAGGCGCAGGCCGGGGCCAGCAGGACGGTGTCGCCGGGCCGGGCCAGACGGGTCGCTTCCCGGACCGCCTCGGGCATCGCCCCAGTGTCGGTCCGGTCGAGGTCGACCACCGGGACATCGGGGGCGTGTCGCGCCAGGGCTTCCGCGATCAGCGCCCGGTCGGCGCCGATCAGCACCACCCCGCGCAGCCGGGCCGCCGACTTCTGCACCAGCTCGTCGAAGGTCGCGCCCTTGGCGAGGCCGCCGGCGATCCAGACGATGTGCTCGTACGCCGCCAACGACGCCTCGGCGGCGTGGGTGTTGGTGGCCTTGGAGTCGTCGATGTAGCTGACGCCGTCGAGCTCCGCGACGTGCTGGATGCGGTGTGCGTCCGGATGGAAGGCGCGCAGTCCGTCGCGTACGGCGGTGGGACGGACGCCGAAGGCCCGGGCCAGCGCCGCCGCCGCGAGGGCGTTGGCGATGTTGTGCGGGGCCGGCGGTGTGACGTCCGAGACCTCGGCGAGCTCCTGGGCCTGCTGCTGCCGGTTCTCCACGAAGGCCCGGTCGACGAGGATGCCGTCGACGACCCCGAGCTGGGAGGGGCCGGGGGTGCCGAGGGTGAAGCCGATGGCCCGGCAGCCCTCCTCGACGTCGGCCTCGCGCACCAGGTCCTCGGTCGCCTGGTCGGCCGCGTTGTAGACGCAGGCGACGGTGTTGCCCTCGTAGATGCGGCCCTTGTCGGCGGCGTACGCCTGCATGGAGCCGTGCCAGTCGAGGTGGTCGGGGGCGAGGTTGAGGACGGCCCCCGAGTGCGCCCGTAGGGAGGGCGCCCAGTGCAGCTGGTAGCTGGAGAGCTCGACGGCGAGGACGTCGTACGAGGGCTGACCGTCCTTGCCCTGCCCCAGGACGACATCGATGATCGGCGTGCCGATGTTGCCGACGGCCAGGGTGCGCAGGCCCTCGGCGGCGAGGATCGAGGCCAGCATCCGCACGGTGGTGGTCTTGCCGTTGGTGCCGGTGACCCCGAGCCAGGCCGCGGCGCCGGGGCCCCGCAGCCGCCAGGCGATCTCCACATCGCCGACGACCTCGACGCCCGCCGCGGCGGCCGCCGCGAACAGCGGGCTGTCCGGCTTCCAGCCGGGCGAGGTGACGACGAGCTCGGTGCCCTCGGGGAGCGTGTCGCCGTCACCGAGGCGAACGCTGATTCCCTCCGCCGTGAGTTCCCGCGCGGCGGCGCGCTGCTTGTCGCCGTCGCCACCGTCCACGACGGTGACGTGGGCGCCGAGGCCGGCCAGCGCGCGGGCGGCACTGATGCCGCTCACGCCCAGGCCGGCGACGGTGATGTGCTGACCGGCGAACCCCGCGGGATTGCCGGTCGGGCCGTGCGTGGTCACTTTGCTGCCTGCCAGCCGCCGTAGAAGATGCCGAGTCCCACGATGACGCACATGCCCTGAATGATCCAGAACCGGACCACCACAAGGACTTCCGACCACCCCTTGAGTTCGAAGTGGTGCTGGAGTGGCGCCATCCGGAAGACCCGCTTACCGGTCAGCCGGAACGAGCCGACCTGGATCACCACGGACATGGTGATCAGGACGAAGAGACCGCCGAGGATGGCGAGCAGCAGCTCCGTACGGGAGCAGATGGCCAGACCGGCCAGCGCGCCGCCCAGGGCCAGCGAGCCGGTGTCGCCCATGAAGATCTTGGCGGGCGAGGTGTTCCACCACAGGAAGCCGAAGCAGGCGCCCATCAGCGCGGAGGCCACCACCGCGAGGTCGAGCGGGTCGCGGACCTCGTAACAGCCCGGTCCGGCGGTGATCTGGTTGGCGCAGGACTCCTGGTGCTGCCAGATGCCGATGAAGGTGTACGCGCCGAAGACCATCACCGAGGCGCCGGTGGCGAGGCCGTCGAGGCCGTCGGTGAGGTTCACGCCGTTGGACATCGCCAGGATCATGAACAGCGCCCAGATCACAAAGATCACCGGGCCGATCTGCCAGCCGAAGTCCTGGGTGAAGGAGAGCCGGTCCGACGCCGGGGTCTGCCCGCGCAGATCGGCGAACTGCAGCGAGAGCACCGCGAAGGCGATGCCGACGATCAGCTGGCCGGCCATCTTCGCCTTGGCCCGCAGGCCCAGCGAACGCTGCTTGACGATCTTGATGTAGTCGTCGAGGAAGCCGACCAGGCCCATGCCCGCGAAGAGGAAGAGCACCAGCACGCCCGAGAAGGTCGGATCGCTGGAGGTGATCACCTTCGTCACGGCGTAGGCGATGATCGTGGCCAGGATGAAGGAGATACCGCCCATGGTGGGCGTGCCCTTCTTGCTGCCGTGGGTCCGCGGGCCGTCATCGCGGATGAACTGCCCGTATCCCTTCTTGGCCAGCAGCTTGATCAGCAGCGGGGTGCCGATCAGGGTCAGGAAGAGCCCGATCATTCCGGAGAAGAGGATCTGCTTCATCGAGTTCATCGGGTCGCGGCTCCACCCTCAGCGCCCGCGGCGCCCAGCATGCCCTCGTCCAGCAAAGCTGCGGCGACCCGCTCCAGCCCCACCGACCTGGACGCCTTCACCAGCACGACATCTCCCGGCCGCAGCTCGCTGCGCAACAGGTCGACCGCCGCCCGCGCGTCGGACACGTGCACCGACTCCTCACCCCACGAACCCTCGTTCTTGGCGCCCATGTCGAGCCAGGCCGCTTCCCTGCCGCCGACTGCCACGAGCTTGCTGACGTTGAGCCGGACGGCCAGCCGCCCGACCGCGTCGTGTTCGGCGAGTGACTCCTCGCCGAGCTCAGCCATCTCACCGAGCACCGCCCACGTACGAGCGCCCGTCGCCTTGCCGGCTGCGCCCATCGCGACCAGCGCACGCAGCGCCGCTCGCATGGACTCGGGATTCGCGTTGTAGGCGTCGTTGACGATCCGCACGCCGTCCGCGCGCTCGGTGACCTCCATACGCCAGCGGGAGAGCGTGCCGGCTTCGGAGAGCGCGGTGGCGATCTCGTCTGCGGGCATGCCCAACTCATGGGCGACGGCGGCCGCGGCGAGCGCGTTCGACACGTGGTGCTCACCGTACAGCCGCATGGTCACATCACTGCACCCGGAGGGTGTGCGAAGCGTGAAAGCGGGCTGACCGAGATCCGTGAGCCGGACATTCTCGGCACGTACGTCGGCCTCCTCGGCCTCGCCGAACAGGATCGTGCGGGCCCGGGTGCGCGGCACCATGGCGCGGACGTACGGGTCGTCGGCGTTGAGCACCGCGACGCCGCCGTCCTCGGCGGAAGGCAGCGACTCGACGAGTTCGCCCTTGGCCAGGGCGATCTGCTCACGCCCGCCGAACTCGCCGATGTGCGCGCTGCCGACGTTCAGCACCACGCCGATCCTCGGCGGGGTCAGCCCGGCGAGGTAGCGGATGTGGCCGACGCCGCGGGCGCCCATCTCCAGGACGAGATGCCGGGTGGTCTCCTCGGCGCGCAGCGCGGTCAGCGGCAGCCCGATCTCGTTGTTGAGGTTTCCCTCGGGCCAGACCGTCGGGCCGTGGCGCTGCAGCAGCTGGGCGATCAGGTCCTTGGTGCTGGTCTTGCCGGCCGAGCCGGTGAGGCCCACGACGGTGGTGCCCAGCCGTGCGACGACGGCGCGGGCGAGCGCACCGAGCGCGGCGACCACGTCGTCGACGACGATCGCGGGGACGCCGAGGGGGCGGGCGGCCAGGACGGCCACCGCCCCGGCCCCGACGGCGCGCTGCGCGAAGTCGTGGCCGTCGACGCGTTCACCGGCGAACGCCACGAACAGCGCGCCGGGGCCCACCGCACGGGAGTCGGCCACGACCGGTCCGGTCACCCGGCGGCCGTCGTCCGGTATGTCGTGCTGCTGCCCTCCGACGATGCTCGCGATCTCAGCGAGCGACAGGGAGATCACAGGTCACCCCCGGTACTGGGCGGGCGGTGACGGTAAAGGGGTTGTGCGCGCATGGCGGTGTGTCATCCCTGGTGGTTCGGCTGCGGTGACTTCAACGAAGCCTCGATGGCCTCGCGCAGTACCTGGCGGTCGTCGAAGGGGCGAACCACTCCGGCGATGTCCTGGCCCTGCTCGTGGCCCTTGCCCGCGACGATCACGGTGTCCCCGGGCTCGGCGCGGGCGACGGCGGCGGCGATGGCGACGGCGCGCTCTTCTTCGACGAGCACCGTGCCGCGTTCATGAATGGGGACCTCCGCGGCGCCCGCGAGCATGGTGGCGAGGATCGCGAGGGGGTCCTCGCCGCGCGGGTTGTCGGAGGTCAGTACGGCCGTATCGGCGAGCCGGGCCACCGCGGCGCCCATGGGGGCGCGCTTGTGCGGGTCGCGGTCGCCGCCGCAGCCGAGGACGGCGTGCAGCTTGCCGTCGGTGACCTTGCGCAGCGCGCGCAGAACCGATTCGACGGCGTCGGTCTTGTGGGCGTAGTCGACCACCGCGAGATACGGCTGGCCGGCGTCGATGCGCTCCAGGCGGCCGGGGACACCGGGCACCGCGGCGACACCGTCGGCCGCGGTCTGCGCGTCGATACCGGCGACGACCAGCGAGACGATCGCGGCGAGCGCGTTGGCGACGTTGAACGGGCCGGCGATCGGGGACGCGGCGCGCAGGGTGACGCCGTCCGGGCCGTGCACGGTGAAGGTCGAGCCGAGGGCGCCGACCTCGACGTCGGAGGCCCGCCAGTCGGCGTCGGGGTGGCCCTCCGCGGAGAAGGTGGTGACCGGGACCTCGGACTCGCCCTCGGCCAGCCGCTTGCCGTACTCGTCGTCGAGGTTGACGACCCCGGCCCGGCTGCGGGCCTTGGTGAACAGCTGGGCCTTGGCCTGGAAGTAGTCCTCCATGCCGGAGTGGAACTCCATGTGCTCCGGGCTGAGGTTGTTGAAGATGGCGACGTCGAAGACGCAGCCGTCGACCCGGCCGAGGACCAGTGCGTGGCTGGAGACCTCCATGGCCAGCGCGCGCACGCCGCGCTCACGCATCACCGCGAACAGCGCCTGGAGGTCGGTGGCCTCGGGCGTGGTGCGCTCGGACTTGATGCGCTCGTCGCCGATCCGGGTCGCGACGGTGCCGATCAGCCCGGTCAGCCCACCCGCCCGTCGCCCGCCACCGCCCTGGGCCGACTGCGCTTCGCGCAGGCCCCCCTCTTCGGGAGCCTTGGCCGCCGCGGCCCGCAGCCCGCCCTCGATGAGGTAGGCGGTGGTGGTCTTGCCGGAGGTGCCGGTGATGCCGATCTGGAGGAGGTCCTCGCCCGGCGCTCCGTAGATGGAGACGGCCAGGGCGCCCATCCGCGCGCGCGGGTTGTCGACGACGAGGACCGGCAGACCGGTCGCGGCGGCCCGCTCGGCACCCGACGGATCGGTCAGGACCGCCGCGGCGCCGAGGTCGGCGGCCTGCGCGACGAAGTCGGCACCGTGCAGACGGGCACCGGGCAGCGCCGCGTAGACGTCACCGGGGCGGACCGCCCGGGAGTCATGGGTGATGCCGGTGACCATCACGGGCCGCGCGGCCTCGGCGGCTCCGGGGCGGCCGGCGTCCGGGGCCGGGCATCCCAGCTGCTCGGCGAGGTCCGCCAGGGGGGTGGGGCGGACCCGTTCAGGGCGCGGGGCTCCCGGATACGTACCGGACCCGCCCTTCTCGGCGTGCTGGGCTTTCGGGGACTGATCAGCGTGTGACACGGCGGTGAGCGTACCGGGCACCACCGGCCCGGGGCGAAGTGAGGGCCGTGGAGGGGAGCAGTTTCCGGGGGCGGGGGTGCCGTCGGGGGTGCCGTCGGGGGTGATGGTCGTCACGGCGGAATTGCCTCGATTTCATTGGCCTGGCGTGAAGGTGACCGGCAGCCGCGGGGGCTTGGCGCCGGTCGGCGGGACCTGGAGGGTTTTCAGCGCGAAGGCCATGACCTGCTGGTAGATCGGGCCGCAGACCTGGCCGCCGAAGTAGCTGCCCGTCGTGGGGTTCTGGACGGCGCAGTAGACCGTGATGCGGGGTTTGTCGGCGGGGGCGAAGCCGGCGAAGGAGGCGGTGTAGCCGTGGTAGCGGCCGGTCCTGGGGTCCACCCGGTTGGACGTGCCGGTCTTTCCGCCGACGCGGTAGCCGTCGATCTTCGCCTTCGCTCCGGTGCCCTCCTCGTCGTCCACCACCGATTCGAGCATGGTGGCCAGGGTGGCCGCGGTCTTCCGGCTGATCACACGGTTCTTCGCGGGCTTGGGCGCCGGGGCGTAGTGGCCGTCGGGCCCGGTGCTGCCGCGGACCAGTGAGGGGGCGATGCGCTCGCCGCCGTTGGCGATCGTGGAGTAGACGGAGGCGGCCTGTACGGCGTTGAGGGACAGCCCCTGGCCGAACGGGATGGTGAACTGCTGCGAGGTGTTCCAGTCCTGCGGCTTGGCCAGGATGCCGTCGGTCTCCCCGGGGAAGCCGAGCCCGGTCGGCCGGCCGATCCCGAACTTGCGCAGATACGAGTGGAGGACCTGGTTGGCCTGCGCCTGGGTCTTGCCGAGCTGGCCGGTCGCGAGGATCGTGCCGATGTTGCTGGACTTGGCGAGCACCCCGTTGAGGGTCAGATGCCAGGTTTCGTGGTCGACGTCGTCCGCGAACAGCCGGTCGCCGCGGTGCAGCCGGTTGGGCACGGTGACGCGGGTGGCCGGTGTGGCGACGCCCTCCTCCAGGACCGCGGCCATCGACATCACCTTGCTCGTGGAGCCCGGTTCGAACGCGTCGGACAGCGCGGCGTTGCCCAGCGCCTCCGGATCGGCCTGCGACACCTCGTTGGGGTCAAATCCGGGCGCGTTGGCGAGCGCGAGGATCTCCCCGGTGCGGGTGTCCTGGACGACCACATAGCCGCGGTCGGCATTGGACTTGGCGACCTGCTGGGTGATGGCCTGCTGGGCCGCCCACTGGATGTCGCGGTCGAGGGTCAGCTCGACGTCGCTGCCGGGGACGGCGGGGTGCTCCTGGGTGTCGGCGGTGGGCACCCGGCGGCCGCCGGACTGGGCGTAGACGAGCTTGCCGTCCTTGCCCGCCAGCTGCTTGTCCAGGCGCGCCTCCAGGCCGCCGCCGCCCTTGCCGGCGCCGTTGACGAAGCCGAGCACACCGGCGGCGAGGTTCTTGTTGGGGTAGAGGCGCTTGCTGTGTTTGTCGGCGAAGATCCCGACCAGGACATTGGGGCGGGGCGCGCTCTTGGGGGCGGCGGCCGCCTTGGCGTCGAGGGTGTTGCGCAGGTCCTTGATCTTCTTCCAGACCTGCGGGGTCTGCTGCCGGGCGAGCAGGGCGTAGCGCGCCGCGGGCCGGTCGAGCTTCTTGGCCAGGACGGCCTTGTCCTCGCCGAGGATCGGGGCGAGCAGCGCGGCGGCCCGCTGAGGAGCGTCGTCAATCTTGGTCTTCCCGGGGGCCAGCAGGCTCGGGTCGGCGGTGATGTCGTACGCGTCCACGGTCGTGGCCAGGTCCACGCCGTTGCGGTCGGTGATCGCACCGCGCTCGGCGGCCAGCTTGACCGGTACATAGCGGTTCTCGTTGGCCTTGGCAGCGAACGCCCCGGCGTCGACGGCCTGCACCTGGAAGAGCCGTACGACGAAGACCAGCATGATCAGCGTCAGTCCGAGGGAGACCAGCCGCAGCCGCGGACGCGGGCTGCCGAGGCGCAGCGCCGGGGGCCCGGAGCGGGGGCGGCCCGGCCCGGCCTGCCGGGGCGGGCCGGGCCGGGAGCCGGGCCGGGGCGCGGGGCGCTTGCCGGCGGGCGGGCGGCCGGACCCGCTGCCGGCCCGGCCGCCGCGCTGGGCGGGGCGCGGCACCCGCCGGGGGTCCCTGGGCTCGGTCATGCCGCGTTCACCTGCCGGAGGTCGTCGGGGAGGGGGCGGCCGCGGCGGCGGGCGCGGGTGCGAGGAGGGCGCCGCTGCCGGACGAGGCGCGTGAGGTGAACGAGGTCAGGGAGGCCGGGGCGGCCGAGGGTGCCGGATCGGCCGGTGCCGTCGTCGTGCCCGGGGCGCTGTCCGGGCCCAGCACACCGGCCAGGGCCGGGACCGGGGGCACCGCCGGGCGGGGCAGGGCGGTGCGGGCGGCCGGGCCGAGGGGCGACGGCTCGGCGGAGCTGCTCAGCGGCGCCCCCTCCGGTCCGGCGACGCTCGGCCGGCCGCGGACCGTGCCGTCCGGGAGCAGGAACACCGGGGTGCCGCCGGGCACCATCCCCAGCTTCCGGGCGCGCTGCTCCAGCGCGCCCGGGGCGGAGTAGGCGTCCACGTCCTGCTGGAGCGCCTGCTGCTCGTCCGTCAGCTCCTCGGTCTGCTTCTCCAGCTTGCTGAGCTCGAACGACCCTTGGTTGAGGGCGGAGTTGAGCAGCAGCAGGGTGATCAGGCCGGAGCCGAGGAGGACGACGATGAGCAGCACGAAGGGCGTGCGCGCCGCGGTGCCGCGGGCACCGGCGCCGGAGGGGAACAGCGCGGCGAGGCGTTTCTGTCTGCCGCGCGGCCCCTGCCCTTTCATGCGGTGTCCTCGACGTTCTCGCGGATGCGCTCCGCGCCGCGCAGCCGGGCGGGGGCGGCCCGGCGGTTCTCGGCGATCTCCTCCTCCGTGGGGAGTTCGGCGCCGCGGGTCAGCAGCTTGAGCCGGGGTTGATAGCGCTCGGGGACCACCGGCAGGCCGGGCGGGGCCGTGTTGGCCGCGCCGGCCGCGAAGACCTGCTTGACCAGCCGGTCCTCCAGCGAGTGGTAGGCGAGCACGGCGATCCGGCCGCCCACCGCGAGCGCCTTCACGGCCGCCGGGATGGCGCGCTCCACGCTCGTCAGCTCCCCGTTGACCTCGATGCGCAGCGCCTGGAACGTGCGCTTGGCGGGGTTGCCGCCGGTGCGCTTGGCGGCCTGCGGCAGCGCGTCACGGATCAGCTCCACCAGCCGCGCGCTGGTGGTGAACGGTTCCTTGGCCCGCTCGCGGACGACGGCCTCGACGATCCGCTTGGCCTGCTTCTCCTCCCCGTAGGAGCGCAGGATCCGGACCAGCTCACCGGGCGCGTAGGTGTTGAGGACATCCGCGGCGCTGATGCCGGTCGACTGGTCCATCCGCATGTCCAGCGGGGCGTCCTGCGCGTACGCGAAGCCGCGGTCGGCCTCGTCGAGCTGCATGGAGGAGACGCCGAGGTCGAACAGCACGCCCTGGACCCGCGGCGTCCCGAGCCGGTCGAGGACCTCGGGGAGCTCGTCGTAGACGGCGTGTACCAGGGTGGCGCGGTCTCCGTAGGGGGCGAGCCGCTCGCCCGCCAGCTTCAGGGCGGAGGGGTCACGGTCGAGGGCGATGAGCCGGGCCGCCGGGAAGGTGGACAGCAGTGCCTCGCTGTGCCCTCCGAGGCCGAGCGTGCAGTCGACGACGACCGCACCGGGCTCGGCGAGCGCGGGCGCGAGCAGGTCCAGACACCTCTGGAGCATGACGGGGACGTGGCGAGTGTTGCTGTTCATACGGCGGCCCCGCCGCGCTCGGCCCGCCTGCCTCGGCAGAGCGCGCACCTCTTCCTGACTCGCTCGCTACGCTCGCTCATGTGCCTTCCGATGGGCTGGGCGGCAGGTGGGGCCCCGGCCGCTGGCTGGGGGTGCCGCACGTACCGCTTGGTCCCCGCCCGCTCTGAAGGGGAAGTGGCCCTCCGGCGACGGGGAAGTGACGTCGGAAGACCATGGGAGCGGGAGGAGGCCGAGCCGTACGTACGGTGCGCGCACGCGAGGAATCCGGTATCCAAGGAGAGCGTCACGCCTCCCACTTCGCGCCACTTTAGTCCACCGGCTGCCCCGGTCAATCAACCGGTTCCGCGCGTCCTGCGACGGCTTTCCCGCCGCCCGTGCCACGGGCTTCTCACCCGGACGGCGGCGGGACGGACGGCCCTGTGGGTTACCTCACAAGGAGTGATGATGACCCCTATGCCCGACCTCTCATGCGGCTGAAAGGACCGGCGCCGATTACCGTGAAACCATGTCTATACCTGCATCGCAGCCGCTGCCCCCCTCCGCCGACGGTGCCGTTCGTACCGGCGAGACGGTCACCGACAGTCTCGTCGAGGCGAACAAGCGCTACGCTGCCGCCTTCACCGACCCCGGGATGGATGCCCGGCCCGTCCGCAAGGTCGCCGTCGTGGCCTGTATGGACGCCCGGCTGGATCTGCATGCCGCGCTCGGTCTCGAACTCGGCGACTGCCACACCATCCGCAACGCCGGCGGGGTGGTCACCGACGACATCATCCGGTCCCTGACGATCAGCCAGCGCGCGCTGGGCACCCGCTCCGTCGTCCTCATCCACCACACCGGATGCGGTCTGCTCAACCTGACCGAGGACTTCCGCCACGACCTGGCCGCCGAGGTCGGACAGCGCCCCACCTGGGCGGTCGAGGCGTTCAAGGACCTCGACGAGGACGTACGGCAGTCCATGCAGCGGGTGCGCACCTCCCCCTTCCTCCTGCACACGGACGACGTCCGGGGCTTCGTCTTCGACGTGACGACCGGCCTGCTGCGCGAGATCGCCCCCCAGAACTGACCCCGGCCCGGCCTTCCAGGCGACCGAACCTGCCCGGAAAGCCGGGTTCGCCGGGAAGGCCGGGAGATAACCTTGTGAGTTATCCACAGGTCATGACGCGAAGCCGCGCGGGCAGCAAGAATGCGTAGGTGCCGTCGTCCTGGCCCCGGCCGGGCACGATGCGCACGGTCGGGGTGGGCCGGGTCCGCAAAGGGGGCATCGGCCCGTAGAACGGGCCGAGGAGGGCCGAGTGACGACGTATGACGAACGAGCGAGCCTTGGGGGTCCCCCCGCGCGAGCGAAGCCGAGCGCAGGGGCAGATCTGATCACCACCGCGGAGCGGATTCACCGGTCGGTGGAGGAAGTGATCGAGGGCAAGCCGGAGGTCGTACGGCTCGCGCTGACCGTGCTGCTGGCCGAGGGGCATCTGCTCATCGAGGATGTGCCCGGCGTCGGCAAGACCATGCTCGCCAAGGCACTGGCCCGCTCCATCGACTGCTCGGTGCGGCGCATCCAGTTCACGCCCGACCTGCTGCCCTCCGACATCACCGGCGTCAGCATCTTCGACCAGCAGCAGCGGGACTTCGAGTTCAAGCCCGGCGCGATCTTCTCCCAGATCGTGATCGGCGACGAGATCAACCGCGCCTCGCCCAAGACCCAGTCGGCGCTCCTGGAGTCCATGGAGGAGCGCCAGGTCACGATGGACGGGCAGACCTACCAGCTGCCCGACCCGTTCATGGTGGTGGCCACCCAGAACCCGGTGGAGATGGAGGGCACCTACCCCCTCCCCGAGGCCCAGCGGGACCGCTTCATGGCACGGGTGTCGATCGGTTATCCCAGCCCGGCGGCCGAGTTGCAGATGCTGGATGTGCACGGCGGCGCCTCACCCCTCGACGACCTCCAGCCGGTCGCGCACGCCCACGAGATCGTGAAGCTGATCGACGCGGTGCGCACGGTCCATGTCGCCGACACGGTCCGCAGATACACCGTCGATCTGGTGGGGGCCACCCGCAGCCACCCCGAGCTGCGGCTCGGTGCCTCCCCGCGGGCGACCCTGCATCTGCTGCGCGCCGCCAAGGCCTCGGCCGCGCTCCAGGGGCGGGAGTACACCCTCCCCGACGATGTCCAGTCGCTGGCGGTACCGGTGCTCGCGCACCGGCTGCTGCCCACCGCCCAGGCCCAGTTGAACCGCCGTACGGCCGAGCAGATCGTGCTGGAGATCCTCCAGCGCGTCCCGGTCCCCGAGCCGTCCGCCCAGCCGTGGCGGACACCCGGCCAGCGGCCGCCCGGCGTACGGGGGTTGTGATGTCCGACGGGGGGAGCGAGGGCGCTCCGGAGCGGGACGGGCTGCGGACGGCCCTCGCGGGGCTGACGACCCGGGGCCGGTCGTTCCTGGCCGCCGGGGTGGCCGCCGCGGTGTGCTCCTACCTCCTCGGGCAGGCGGACCTGCTGCGGGTCGGGCTGCTGCTCGCCGCCCTCCCGCTGGTGTGCGTCCTGGTGCTGCACCGCACCCGCTACCGCGTCGCGGGCAGCCGGACGCTCGCCCCCGCCCGGGTGCCCGCCGCCACCGAAGCCCGGGTGCGGCTGCGGATGGAGAACGTGTCCCGGCTGCCGACCGGCGTGCTGATGCTCCAGGACCGGGTGCCGTATGTCCTCGGTCCCCGGCCGCGCTTCATCCTGGACCGGGTCGAGGCCGGCGGCCGCCGCGAGGTCTCCTACCGGGTCCGCTCCGACCTGCGCGGACGCTATCCACTGGGGCCGCTTCAGCTACGGCTCTCGGACCCGTTCGGGATGTGCGAGCTGACCCGCTCGTTCAGCGCCTCCGACACCCTGACGGTCGTGCCGCGGGTCGAACCGCTGCCGGCCGTGCGGCAGGTGGGCGAGGCCGCCGGGTACGGCGACGGGCGGCAGCACTCACCGGCGCTGGCCGGGGAGGACGACGTCATTCCGCGCGGCTACCGGCACGGCGACGATCTGCGCCGCGTCCACTGGCGCTCCACCGCACGCTACGGGGAGCTGATGGTCCGCAGGGAGGAGCAGCCGCAGAAGGCGCGCTGCACGGTCCTGCTCGACACCCGCGAGGACGCCCACCCGGGCTCGGGCCCCGACTCGGCCTTCGAGTGGGCGGTGGCGGGCGCCGGCTCCACCGCGGTGCATCTGCTGGAGCGCGGCTTCTCGGTGCGGCTGCTGACCGACACCGGCAGCTCGGTGCCGGGCCCCGACGGCACCGGCAGCTTCGCGGGAGGCACCGGCTCCGCCGACGCCGCGGGCCTGCTGCTGGACACCCTCGCCGTCGTGGAGCGCTCCGAGGAGCCCGGCCTGTCGGCGGCGTACGACGTGCTGCGCGGCGGCAACGAAGGGCTGCTGGTCGGCTTCTTCGGCGATCTGGACGAGGAGCAGGCGGTGGTCGCCGGGCGGATGCGGCAGCGCAGCGGCGCGGCCGTCGCCTTCGTCCTGGACGGCGACGCCTGGACGCGGGGCCCCGGCGGCATCAGATTCTCCGACGGCCAGGTCCCGGTGGCCGAACGCCTTGAGCTGCTGCGGAAGGCCGGCTGGACGGCGCTGCCGGTGACGCCCGGTGACACCCTCCCCGCCCTGTGGCGCGCGGCCGCGGAGCGTACGGGCACCCCGGAGACGGTGACGGGAGGCCGGTCATGATCAGGAGCGTGCGCCATGGACGGCTGACGGGCGGGCGGCCGCTGAGGGACCAGGGGCTGCCCGCGGACGGACGGGCCGGGGCGCGGTGTCGGTGTCCCCGTGGCCGGATCAGCGGCCGGCCCGGGCCTTGCCCCGGCGGCCCCGGACGAAGCGAGGCACAGGCATGAGCGGCCGGGCGCGGCTGGCGCTGTGTGCGACGGTGGCGACGCTGTGTGCCGCCGGTGCACTGCTGCCGCTGGTGGAACCGATCAGCTGGCTGATCCAGGCGGCGATCCTGCTGGCGCTGCTGACCGGAGTGGGTGCGGCCGCCCGCCGGGTCCCCCTGGCCGGGCCGCTGGTCATCGGCGTACAGCTGCTGGCCGGCGTGCTGCTGATGACCCTGCTCTTCACGCCGGGTGAGGCGATCCTCGGCCTGCTGCCGGGCCCGGACGCCCTCACGGAATTCGGCCGGCTGGTGGAGGCCGGCGTACGGGACGTCGGCCGGTACGCCATCCCCGCCCCCGTCACCCCCGGCATCCGGCTGCTGCTGATCGCCGGAGTGCTCATGATCGGCCTGATAGTCGATGCGCTGGCGGTCACGTACCGCAGCGCCGCGCCCGCCGGTCTGCCGCTGCTCGCGCTCTACTCCGTGGCGGCGGGGCTCTCCCAGGGCGGCGCGGGCTGGCTGCGGTTCCTGATCGCGGCGGCCGGCTATCTGCTGCTCCTGCTGGCCGAGGGCCGGGACCGGCTCTCCCAGTGGGGCCGGGTCTTCGGCGGAGGCGCCGACGCCGGCCGGCCGGACCGCGGCCAAGGGTTCGCCGCCCTCGGCGGTCCGGCCCTGGCCCCGGTCCGTACGGGCCGCAGGATCGGCGCCCTGGTCCTCGGGATCGCCCTGGTGGTGCCCGCCCTGCTGCCCTCGCTCGGCGGCGGGCTGTTCGGTACCGGCGGCAGCGGTGCGGGCCCCGGCGGCGGAGGCGGCACGATCTCCGCGGTGAACCCCCTGGTGTCCCTTCAGGACAGCCTCAACCAGCCCGAGGACAAGGAAGTCCTCAACTACCACACGACCGCCGCCGACACCCGCGGCCTGTATCTGCGGATCGTCGCCCTCGACCAGTTCGACGGCACGACCTGGAAGCCGTCCGAGCGCACGGTCACGGACGTCCCCGAGCGGCTGCCGCAACCGACCGGCCTCAGCCCCTCGGTGGACCTCGACCGGGTCAACACCTCGATCTCGACCGCCGAGTGGTACGCCCAGAACTGGCTGCCACTCCCCTACCCGGCCTCCAAGGTGGACATCTCCGGGCGCTGGCGCTTCGAACCCCAGGGCCGCACCCTCGTCGGGGACCGCGGACAGAACACCCACGGCCTCCAGTATCAGGTCGAGAGCCTCCAGGTGCGGCCCACGTCCCGGCAGCTGGCCGCCGCCCCGGCGCCCCCCGCCGACCTGCTGCGCGAGTACACCAAGGTCCCCCGCTCACTGCCTCCGGTCGTCCGGAGTACCGCACGTCAGGTCACGCGCGGCGCCCCGACCGCCTATGCCAGGGCCGTCAAGCTCCAGGACTGGTTCGCGCTCAACGGCGGCTTCAGCTACAACACGCAGGTCCGGGCCGGCAGCGGTTCCGAGGCCATCGCGCGCTTCCTGCGGCAGAAGGAAGGCTTCTGCGTCCACTTCTCGTTCTCGATGGCGGCGATGGCCCGGACGCTGGGGATCCCGGCCCGGGTAGCGGTCGGTTTCACCCCCGGCACCAAGCAGCCCGACGGCACGACCTCGGTCGGCCTCAAGGACGCGCACGCCTGGCCGGAGCTGTACTTCCAGGGCATCGGCTGGACCCGCTTCGAACCGACCCCGAGCCGCGGCAGCGTCCCGGACTACGCGTACCCCGACACCCCGGACGCCCCCGCCCCCGGCAGCCCGGACCCCGCGCCCTCCCGGAGCGCGGCCCCCTCGGAGGGCCCGTCGGCGGACCCGTCCTGTGGCCCCGGTGAGCGCCGGTCCGGCTCCGGCTCGGCCTGCGTCCCGCTACCCGCGGAGGCCGGCACCCGCCCGCCGGACGGCGGCTCGTCCCCCTGGCCGGTCGTCGTCACGGCACTGGCCGCGCTACTGGTCCTGCTGCTGCCCGCGGGCCCACTGCTGTGGCGCCTGCGGATACGTTCCGGACGCCTGGCCGGCCCGCACGACGACCCCACGGCGGCCACCCTCGCCGCCTGGCGGGAGCTGCTGGACACCGCCTGGGACTTCGGCGTCCTGCCGGACGAGTCACTGACCCCGCGCAAGGCCGCCGAGCGCATCATCCGCATCCGGGATCTGCAACCGGAGCCCGCCGGGGCCGCCCGGAGAGTCGCGGCCGCGGTCGAGCAGGTGCTGTACGCCCCGCACCCGCAGCCGGTGTCCGGACTCGCCCTGGACGTACAGCAGGTGCGGTCCGGGCTGCGGGCGGGCGCGAGCCGTGGTCTGCGGCTGCGGGCCCTGCTCGCCCCGCGCTCCGCGGTCCGGCTCCGCTGGGCCTGGTCGGCCCGCTGGTCGGCGCTGCTGCTCCGGTGCCGTAACAGCCGCCCGGTGGCCACGGCACGGCGCGTGCTGGCTGCCCTCCGGCCGGGCCCGTGGCGGGCATGACCACGGCACAAACAGGTGCTGGGGCCGCCCGACAGGATCGGACGGCCCCAGCACATTTTCTCTTCCGGCGCCACCGGAGAACGTGTTGCGTACCGAAGGGCGGAAATCAGCGGTGCACTATCGGGCGCGCGGAAGGCGAACTGCGGGCCGGAAACGGCGAACTGCCACGGCTAAAACGCGGCGGGAAAGAGTGACCGAAAGTGCCGTGCGGCGCGACACGAACAATGACGGAAAGAAACAACTCCCGGGGCGCGCGGGATTGCTCAGAGAACGTGCTCGGCGGATTCGGGGAAATCCCACGAATCCGCCGCTCCCGTCGTGGCTCAGTGGCCCTGCTGTTCGTCCCTGCGTCGCTGCCAGCGGTCCTCGATACGGTTCATCATCGAGCGCCGCTGCCTGGCCTGACGGCGTGCCGGGGCACCCGCGGCACCTCCGGAACCCGCACCGGACTGCCGCTCACCCGGCTTGGGAGCTTTGCGCCAGCCGGTGACCGCCAGCACGGCGCAGCCGAGCATGACGAGGAAGCCCACCACACTGATCCAGATCTGCTGCGCGACCATGCCGGCCATGAGCAGGGCGATACCCACCAGGAAGCCCGCGACCGCTTGGTAGACCCGTCGCCGGGTGTACGTACGCAGCCCGCTTCCCTCAAGCGCTGTCGCGAACTTGGGATCTTCGGCGTACAGCGCTCGCTCCATTTGCTCGAGCATGCGCTGCTCGTGCTCCGAGAGCGGCACGGAGTCCTCCTACTCGTCGGTCGCGGGGGGCGACCGGGTGCGACCCTTTCAGGATAGGCAGGGAATCGCCCCCGTGAAACCCGCCCCTCGACGCCAGTTCACTGTCCGGGCCGCCACGGCGACCGGTGGTGATGCTGCCTGCATTCCCCACCCGCCTGTCCGTCATGCCGGAACGTCGTACCCCGATCATACGGGGCGAAGGGGCTGATCGGGTGGTCTGTGGCCGACTGCACGCGGTAGTCGCGTGAGCCGCGTGGGTCAGTCGCGTTCCGCGAGGACGTGCAGCTGGGTGGCCACGGCGTGGAAGGCGGGCTGTTCGGCGGCGGCCGCCTCGAGCTTCAGCAGGGCCTCCATGGCGCCCGGCTCGGTGTCCACCAGCACGCCGGGGACCAGGTCGGCGAAGACCCGGACGCCGTGGACCGCACCGACGTCCAGACCGGTGGCGGACACCAGCTCGGTGAGCTGGTCGGCGGTGAACCGGCGCGGCACCGGGTCGCCCTCGCCCCAGCGTCCGGCCGGGTCGGTCAGGGCCTGGTGGGCCTCGGTGAAGTGGCCCGCGAGGGCGCGTGCGAGGACGGCACCGCCCAGACCGGCCGCGAGCAGGCTGAGGGTGCCGGCCGGACGCAGCGCGTCGACGGCGTTGCGGACGCCCTCGGCCGGGTCGTCGACGTACTCCAGCACGCCGTGGCAGAGCACGGTGTCGTAGCCGCCGCGCTCGACGACGTCGAACAGGCCGTGGGCGTCGCCCTGGACCGCGCGTACCCGGTCGGCGACGCCCGCCTCGGCGGCCCGGCGCTCCAGGGCGAAGAGGGCGTTGGGGCTGGGGTCGACGACCGTGACGCGGTGGCCGAGGCGGGCGACCGGTACGGCGAAGTTGCCGGTGCCGCCGCCGGTGTCGAGGACGTCCAGGACGTCGCGGCCGGTGGCCTTGACCCGGCGCTCCAGGGCGTCCTTGAGGACCTCCCAGACCACGGCGGTACGAAGGGATGCGCGCGGGCGCAGCGGGTCAGACACGGCGGGTGGCTCCTCGGCGGGGGCATGAACGTCTAGGCGTCCACCACCCTATTCCGTCCCGCGCCGTCCGCCGCCTGCGGAGCCATCGGGAGCCGACGTGGCGCTCGGCGGGGCGGGAGGGGGAGCGGGTGGTGGAGGTGGTGGAGCGGAGGTGGTGGAGCGGAGGAGGACGGCGGCCCGGGGCGCGAAGAGGCGGGCGCGGCGGGCGGAGGGGTGGCAGAGGTGGTGGGAGGGGGTGGTCCTGGGGTGGCGGGGAGCAGGCGCGGCGGGTGAGGGGGTGCTACGGGCGCGGCGGCGTGGGGGGGGTACAGGCACGGCGGGCGAGGGGCTGGCGTAGGCGATGGGGCGGAGGGACGCGGTGGCCGGGGGGGGCGGAGAGGCGGGGCGCGGCGGGTGGAGAGGCAGACGCAGCGGTGGAGAGGCGGGGGCGGGGCAGGTGGGGGCAGCGGGAGCCGAGTACCGCCGCTTTCCTTCCCCCTCCCCCCCGGGCCCCCACCCCACCCCCACTCCCCTCCTCCCGCTCCCCTCCGCCTCCCCCAGGCTCAGCTGTTCCTCACCCCGCCCGTTGAGGTGGCAGGGAGGGCTGGAGGAGCAGCATCCGCTCCACCAGGCGCAGGAACATGGCGGCGTCCCGCAGGAGGTCGTCGGCGTCACGGCGGCTGGCCGCGCCGGCTATGCCGGCCTCGGCCTTCGCGCGGCGGGCGGCTCCGGCGGCGAACAGGGCGCTCCACTCGGCCAGTTCGGGCGCGACCTCGGGCAGCACTTCCCAGGCGCTGCGGATACGCTGCCTGCGGCGCACGGTGGTCTCCGGCCGGCCGCGGACGGCGAGGACGGCGGCGGCGGTGCGCAGCGCGGCCAGATGGGCCGTGGCGAACTGCTCGTTGGGGGTTTCGAGGGTCTGTGCTTCGTCGAGGCCCTGCTGGGCCTGGGTGAGCAGGGCGAGTGCGGCGGGTGGTGCGGTCGCCCGCCGCAGGACGGGGTGGACATCGCTCGGGGGACCGTACGCAGCGGAGCTGCCCCTGTCGGGACGAGCTGCCATGACGAACCTCCTGTCGTCGCATGCCGGTTCGGGACCGAATGCCGATTTCGGACCGGATGAGCCCATCGTGACGTACGCCACTGACAATCGGCACTGACCTGCACTTACGTCGAAAAGGGGACGCCTGATCCGCGAATCCGCGGGAACGGATTCCCAACGTCCCCTTGCGGAACGGGGGGTGGGGTGCGGCATACTTTTTGAACTGACCAGTCAGTTCAAAGGAGGGGATCGTGGACAGCACCCCGCACGGGGCGGCGGTCACGGCCGCGGGATTCGGGGTCAAGGGCCCCCGCGGATGGGCGTTCCGGAACATCGACTTCACGGCCGGGCCCGGATCACTGATCGCCGTGCAGGGCCCGTCGGGCTCGGGCCGTACGTGTCTGCTGCTCGCGCTCACCGGCCGGATGAAGTCCGCAGCGGGCACCGCCGAGGTCGGCGGACTGCCGCTGCCGAAGAAGAAGGCCGCGGTCCGGTCCGTCACCGCGCTCGCCCATGTGCCGGGGGTCGCCGAGCTCGATCCGGCGCTCACCGTGGGCGAGCATCTGCGGGAACGCGCCCTGTTGCAGGGCCGGTTCGGTGGTTCGCTGCGGGCGCTGCTGAAGCCCCGGCGCGAGCGCAGGGCCGCGGCCCGCGCCCTGGTGGACACCGCGCTGGCCGCGGCCGGCCTCGATCTCGAGTCGCTGCCCAAGGGGATCCGTACGTCCGTGCGCGACCTGGAACGGCTGGAGGCACTGCGGCTGTCCGTGGCGCTCGCGCTGATCGGCGGCCCCCGGCTGCTGGCCGTCGACGACACCGATCTGAAGCTGTCCGACGACGAGCGCGGTGCGGCCTGGAAGATGCTGCACGGCCTCGCGGCGGGCGGCACCACGGTGCTCGCGGTGTGCAGCGAACCGCCGGAGGGCGACGAGGACGTGGTGCTGGTCCGTACGGGCAGCCGCCCGGAGCCCACCGCCCCCGAGGACGCGTCCGGCACCGCCAGCACCACCACGGACCACGACGAGAGCGCACCCCCGGTGGCGAGTGAGGCCGGAGAGGCCGGAGAGACCGGAGAGACGAGCAAGGGCAGTCAGGGCAAGCCCTCCGGACCGGCCGACACCGGGACTGCGGACAGCGCACCGGCCGGGGCACCCGCCGACGACGGCCACGACGACGAGGAGGGGGCGGCCGATGCGCTCGCCGAAACTGGCCGCGCTTGAGCTGAAGCGGTTCGGGAGGGGCAAGCTGCCGCGGGCCGCGCTGGCCGCCCTCCTGCTGCTGCCGCTCCTGTACGGCGCGCTCTATCTGTGGTCCTTCTGGGACCCGTACGGGCGGCTGGACAAGGTCCCGGTCGCGCTGGTCAATGAGGACACCGGTGCGGCCGTCGGCGGGAAGCGGATCTCGGCGGGCGACAGCATCGTCTCCGGGCTGCGGGACAGTCATACCTTCGACTGGCGGCCGGTGGACTCCAAGGAGGCCGCCAGGGGCGTCGAGGACGGCTCGTACTACCTCTCGCTGACCATCCCGAAGGACTTCAGCCGACGGATCGCCTCCAGCTCCGGGGACCATCCGGAGACCGGCGCACTGAAGGTGCGGACGAACGACGCGAACAACTACATCGTCGGGCAGATCTCCCGGACGGTGTTCTCCGAGGTGCGCTCGGCGGCCTCCACGAAGTCGTCGCGGACCTTCCTCGACAAGATCTTTGTCTCGTTCTCGACGCTGCACGGCAAGACCGAACAGGCCGCGAACGGCGCCGACCGGCTCCAGGACGGCATCGGGCAGGCCAAGCACGGCACAGGCAAGCTGGCCGACGGCCTGGGCACCGCGAAGAACGGCAGCGGCAAGCTCGTCACCGGTCTGGGCGACCTCGACGCGGGGGCGGGCCGGCTCTCCCGGGGCAGCTCCGATCTCGCCCGGGGAGCCGGGACCGCCGCCCACGGCTCGCGCCAACTGGCCGACGGCTCGGGGCAGGTGGCGCAGGGAACCCAGCAGCTGGCCGACAAGGTCAACGGAGTCGTCGGCAAGGTGGGGCCCTTCATCCGGGCGCACGGCAAGGAGATCGGCGAGGCGGCGCAGCTCGTCGCCGACGGCTCGCAGGCGATCCGTGACCACTTGGACAAGCTGCCCGCCGCGGCCTCCACCGGTGCGAAGCTGTCCCGGGGGATCTCCGATCACATGGCCTCCTACTACCGGCTGCGCTGTGAGAGCGGGGTGCGGCTCGACACCTCCTGTGCGGAGCTGAAGCAGCTCAAGGAGGAGGCGGCCACCGCGGCGGACAAGGCCGAGGAGGTCAGCGGCTATGTGCACGACCAGAAGAAGCTCGACCAACTGGGCCGGGACCTGGACGCCCTGCACTCCCTGGCGAACGAGCTGGCGCAGCGCGGGCCCACCCTGGGCGCCGACATGGACGCCGCGGTCAAGAAGATCAACGATCTGAACGACGGTGCGCACAAGGTGTCCGCGGGGGCGCGCAAACTGGCCGCCGGCAACGCCCGGCTGGCGGACGGCGCGGACCGGCTCAACGACGGTGCGCACCGGCTGCACGACGGTACGGGCCGCGCGGCGGCCGGGATCGGCGACCTCGACTCCGGTGTGGGCCGCCTCAAGGACGGCGCGCAGACACTGAACGGCGGCATGTTCAAGCTCTCGGACGGTTCGCAGAAGCTGGCCGGCGGGCTGCACGACGGGGCGAAGCGGATCCCCGACTACGGCAAGAAGGACCGCGACGCGCACACCCTGGTCATGTCCGACCCGGTGCAGCTGTCCTCGGACGCGGCCCACAAGGCGCCCAACTACGGCACCGGGTTCGCCCCGTACTTCATCCCGCTGTCCCTGTGGGTGGGCGCGATGGTGGCGTACATGCTGATCCAGCCGCTCAACCGGCGGGCGCTGGCGATGGGCGCGGCCTCCTGGCGGGTGGCGCTGTCGGGCTGGCTGCCGGTGTTCGGCGTGGGCGTGCTCCAGACCGCGGCGCTGATGTCCGTACTGCACTTCGCGATCGGTCTGGAGATGGTGCGGGCGGCCGGCACGATCGGGTTCCTCGTCCTGGTCACGGGGTGTTTCTCGGCACTGGTGCAGTGGCTGAACGCGCAGTTCGGACCGGCCGGGCGGATCCTGGTGCTGGCGCTGCTGATGCTCCAGCTGACGTCGGCGGGCGGCACCTATCCGGTGCAGACCAGTCCGGGCTTCTTCGCCGCCATCCACCCGTATTTGCCGATGAGTTACATCGTGGAGGGGCTGCGCCGGCTCATCACGGGCGGTGACCTCGCGCCCGTGTGGCAGGGCAGTGTGGTGCTGCTGGCGTTCACCGTGGGGGCCCTCGCGCTGACGTCCCTGACGGCGCGCGGCCGCCAGGTGGTGCGGATGAAGGACCTGCATCCGGAACTGAGCCTGTGAGCGCCCGCCCGTCGCCCACCACCGCCCTGCCGGAGGTTCCCCCGGACTCCGTCCGGGGGGACCCCCACCACGCCGCGCATCAATCGGCCGGGGGCGGCACAATCGCCCCCATGGACAGCTCCAATACACGCCGCGACGCCACCCGGCTCAAGCTCTTCGAAGCCGCGGTCACCCTCATCGCCGAACAGGGCTTCTCCTCCACCACGGTGGACGAGATCGCCGAGCGGGCGGGTGTCGCGAAGGGCACCGTCTACTACAACTTCGCGAGCAAGAACGTGCTCTTCGAAGAGCTGCTGCGACACGGCATCGAGATGCTGGCGACGTCCCTCCAGGCGGCCGCCGAGGAGGTGGCCGACGGGGGCGGCACCCGGATCGACGCGCTGGACGCGATGATCCGGGCCGGGCTGGACTTCATCTCCCGTTACCCGGCGCTCACCCAGCTCTACGTCGCCGAGCTGTGGCGCACCAACCGGGCCTGGCAGTCGACGCTGATGGTGGTGCGGGAGCGGGCCATCACGGTGGTGGAGGACGTGCTGCGGGAGGCGGTCGCCCGTGAGGAGCTGAGCGAGGAGATCGATATCCCGCTGACCGCCTCGGCGCTGTTCGGGATGGTGCTGGTGGCCGCCCTGGACTGGCAGTCGTACCAGCCGGACCGATCGATCGACGACGTGCACGCGGCGCTGTCGCGGCTGCTCCAGGGGCGGATCAGCGGCCGGCCCTCGCAGTGAGGTGAGGGCGTCCCGGAAGTAAAAGAGGGTGCGCGCCGTAGTGGTCAGGTACGGCACGCACCCCTTTTCCTTCCCCCGGGGCCCGCACAAAAGGGTGCGCTGCCCTGGCACGGATCGTTCCCCCTTCGATCCGACCAGGACAGCGCTTCCCCCGTTCTCCCCCGTACTCCCCCGTGCGTCCCCCGTGTTCCCCCGTCACGTCCGGGAGCCGCGCCGCTCCGCCGCCCCGTGTCGGCGGTGCGGCGCCGCTTCCCTTCCGTGATCCCTACTCTTCCGTCCGGGCGGGCTCCGGCCCATCCGCGTACCTACTCATCTCGGCGTCTGAGTACGGATACTCAAAACTGAGCACCGGCCCCCAGTCGGGGCCTACGATCTGCGGCGTGTCCGTACTTCCCTTGGTGTTCACCAGTGGCTGGGCGAGCGGGATCAACGCCTACGCCGTCGTCCTGCTCCTCGGTCTGCTCGGCGCGACCGGCGTCACCGATGAGGTGCCCGCGGCGCTGGAGCGCCCGGATGTGCTGATCGTGGCCGGGCTGCTCTTCGTGGTCGAGGCCGTCGCCGACAAGGTCCCGTACGTGGACTCGGTCTGGGACGCCGTGCACACGGTGATCCGTCCGGTCGCCGGCGGGGTGGTGGCGGCGCTGCTGGCCGGCCACAACGGTTCGCTGCCCGAGCTGGCGGCGGGCGCGGTGGGCGGCTCCACGGCGCTGCTGAGCCATCTGGTCAAGGCGGGCACCCGGATCGCGGTCAGCACCTCACCGGAGCCGGCCAGCAACATCGTGCTGAGCCTGGCCGAGGATCTGGGGGTCGCGGGGCTCATCGCCTTCGCCCTGTTCCATCCGGTGGCCGCGGCGGTCATCGCGGGGACGCTGCTGGCCGCGGGGATCGCGGTGGTGATCTTCCTGTGGTCGAGGATCCGCCGGTTCCTCCAGCGGCGGCGGGAGCGGCGCGCGCAGAAGCGGTCGGCCGTGGCGGCCGGCGCGGCACCTCCGGCGGCCTGACGGCGGCTCCCGGCGGTGGCGGACGGCCGCTGCCGGACGGTTTTCCACAGCCGTGCGGGCGTTGTCAGCGGGGCCGGATAAAGTCGCAGGCATGGCACGGATTGCGGTGATCGGCGCCGGGATGGGCGCGATGGCAGCCGCTGCCCGGCTGGCCGTCGCGGGCCACCGGGTGGCGGTGTTCGAGCGCGGCGCGACGCACGGCGGCGCGCTGCGGCAGCTGACACGGGACGGCTTCGCCTTCGACACGGGGCCCGGACTGCTGCATCTGCCGGCCGTCTACCGCGATCTGTTCCTCAAGACCGGCCGGGAGCCGCTGGAGAGCTGCGTCGAGCTGACCCAGGTCGACCCCGCCGCCCGCCATGTGTTCGCCGACGGCGCGGCCGTCTCGCTGCCGAACGCCTCGCGGGCCGGCGTCCTGGCCGCCCTCGACGAGGCACTGGGCGCGGGCGCCGGAGAGCGCTGGAGCGACCTGGTGGGGCGCGCCCGCGAGGCCTGGGACGCCACCCGCCGGCCGCTCCTGGAGGAGCCGCTGTGGCCGGACTGGCACGTGCTGGGTCGCGATCCGTATCCGGCGGTGCGCAAACGCGGTCTGTTCGGCCGGGGCAAGGGCCCCACGACCGCCACCCTCGCCGAAGTGGCCCGCCGCGAGCTGGCCGACCCCCGGCTGATCGCGCTGCTGGAGAGCCATGCGCTGGCGTACGGCTTCGACCCGCGCAGCGCCCCGGCCGGCGCCGTCGTGCTGCCGTACATGGAGCAGACCTTCGGGAGTTGGTATCCGCACGGCGGGATGCGGGCACTGGCCGACGCGCTGTACGAGCGCTGTGTGGCGCGCAAGGTGGAGTTCAGCTTCGGCACGGCGGTGACCGGAATCGTGGAGAAGGACGGCCGCGCGGCGGGCGTGGAGCTGGCCGACGGCCGGGTGTCCGAGGCGGAGTTCGTGATCGCGGGCGTCGATCCGGTGCGGCTCGTGGAGCTCTGCCGGGGGCGTCAGCCGTGGGGCGCGGACGACGTCCGTCCCGACCCGGTGCCGGGTGACCGCGCCACCGGACGGCTCACGGTCTGTCTCGCGCTGCGCGGGGCGCGCCCCGGGGACGCCGCTCATCGGACGGTGGTCCATGCCGCGGACCGCGCGGCCGAGCTGACGGCTGTGTTCGGCGACGGGTCCGGGCTGCGGACCCCCTGCGACCGGCCCACGGTGACGGTGCTGCGCCCGGACGACCCGGCCACCCGGCCGGACGACGCCCATGAGGCCGTGACCCTGACCGCGACGGTGGCTCCGCACGGCCCGGTCGACTGGACCGACGGGGAAGCCGTGGCGGCCTGCGCCGAGCGGATGACCGAGATCGCCGAGGCCGCGGTGCCCGGGCTGCGGGACCGGGTGCTGTGGCGCGAGGTGCTGCCCCCGACGGACGACGCGCTGGTGCCGGGACCGGCACTGGCCGGCCAGCAGGGCCGGTTCCTGCGGCCCGCCAACCGCACCCGCATACCCGGGCTCTACGCGGTCGGCGGCTGGTCCCACCCGGGTGGCGGCCCGGCCCACGCCGGCATGTCCGGCGCGATCGTCGCGGGCCTGATCGTCAACGGCGACGAGTGGCGCGGCTCTTCGTAAGGTTTCCGCGGTTGGGTGGGCTTCCCGCCGTGCGCTGCGCTTTGCCTTCGGCCCGCGTTTTTGGCTCTCCCACCGTGGTGGTTTCTCGCCGTTGCTCCCCCACTGCCTGAAGGGCGTGGGAGGTACCCCCACGCGGCGGGCCGGGTGGTTTGTGGGTGCGGTGACGGACCTCCGGGGCTGGTGTGTGGGACTGCTTCGCTTTACGTCCCACACACCGGCCCCTCCGGCCCGTCCCCTCCCGTTGGGGAAGTGAGTGCAGGTGGGTGGGGGCTGGCCGCCCATGCCCGTGACCGTGCCTGTGCCTATGGCCATGCCGATGGCCAGGCATGTGATCGACAACCCGCACCGGACCGCCTACGGGTCCCCCACCAAGGTTTTTCCCACCCTCCAACGGGAGGGGACGGGCCTGCGCGGGTGGGGGTGTCCGGACGTAAAGCGAAGCAGTCCGGAC
>NZ_JBVHZH010000016.1:23552-150399 GCF_055574515.1 Streptomyces sp. NPDC029466 | reverse complement strand
ACCACCCCCCCCCCTCCCACCCCCCCGGTCGACCCACCACCGGGGGGGAGAACGGGGTGGGGGGAACCAGGACCTCCGCCCCACCAACAACCAGGGGGGGGGGGGGGGGGGGGGGTTTCCCCCCCCCCCCCCGCCCGCTTTTCCGCCGGCGCCCGGGCGGCCTGCGTCAGTACGTCGGCACCGTGTTGAACGGCGGCGCCTCGCCCGCATCCCCGATCAGGTCCCAGAAGTGGTCCACCAGCCGGCGCAGATACGCCGAGCGCTCGGCCGCGACCTCCTTGAGCCGGGAGTCGTCGTTGCGCGCCACCACATGCCCCATGTAGCGCTCGGAGAACTCCGCGAACTCCCCGTGCATCGTGCGCAGTGCGTCGCTCACCCGCGTCTTGTTCAATGTGGTGATCTTGGTGACCGGGCCGACATGTGACTTCCAGCGCCCGTCGATGGCCGCCCGCAGATGCCCGGACAGCTCCTCCTCGTGGCCCATCACCCCGATCAGCTTCCGCAGCGACAGCCCCAGCGCCTCCACCAGCGCCTTGGTCTGCCGGTAGTCGCCGCTCCACTGCCGTGCCGACTCGGCCGCCCAGTACAGCGCCGGGTCCATGCCGATCAGCTGCGCGAGCCGTTCCACGCTCATCTGGCGGGCCATCCGGTGCTCCGCCAGGGTCCGCGGCTCGACCCCCATCAGCGTCGTCGGCGGGCACCACAGCACATCGGCCAGGACGAACAGCTGCGCCTCGGTCGGCAACTGGGATCCGTACTCCCAGGCCTCGACCAGCTCGGGGTGGACCGGCGTGCCGCATGCCGTCATGGACTGGGCGACCTGAGCCGTACTCAGGCCCACCCGAGCCCGCGCGGATCTGGCCTCGGCGGGGGAGAAGGGAGTGCTGTACACGTACGGGACACCTCGCTGCACCCGGCGAACGAGGGGTGCTTGGGGGGAGAGGGCATGGAGGAACATCCAGGAGCGGGCAGATTAACAGATGGTCGATAGGTACGAATCCACAGTTGCCCTTCGACTCGAAGGCGGGGAGGGGCGGGCGGATGAGCCGGCGGGGGATGTGCGCTCTCTGTCCGATTTCGCGACGCAACTGGCTTACTGGGTATAGCCGAAGCCCTGGTGCTTACCGGGCGGTAGCGATGCGTTGAGACCGTGCGGACGGCGGGACGTAATCAGAGCGTTACGCAGAAGCAGGAGTGGTGTCACAGTTCGCGTCGAGGCTGAAGTTGTCGACGGGCACCGCCGCGCGGAGCTCGTCGACGGCACACCCGACATCCGGTCCTCCCCCCACGATCCGATCAGGATGGGACCCCACATATGCGATCAGTGCTGGAACGCGCCCATGCGTTCCGAGGCTTGGAGCCTGCCTTAGCAGCCGTGCGCCCGCGCGCCCGCGTCCGTCCCGACGGGAGACGGACCCGAAGGGCGACCGCGATCCATGTAGCTGTCATGTGTCTGACAGCCGGCTAAGAGGTCCGGACCGCTGCCGCCGACGCGGCGCGGCCCGGGCCCGCTTTCGCATGCCTCCTTGCACGAAAGGACAACCCCAGGTGCTCACTTCGCACCGCACCACCTCCCAGGGCTCCCCCACGGCCCTGCTCGACGCCGCGGACCCCACCGCTCCCACCACCCCTGCCGACGGCTCCCGCGGCGGCGGGCATGTGCTGGTGGTCGGCGCTCCCGGACCCCGCCTGGAGCGCCTCACCCGGACCCTGCGCGCCACCGGCCACGAGGTCAGCCACGCCCCGCCCGGCGAGGTCGACCGGCGGATGGGGCAGGCGCACCCGGACGCCATCGTGGCCCTCGACGACCGGGGCGCACCCGGCGCCCACGACGACAGCGGTCTCGACGTGATTCGCGAGGTCCGCACCGTCCCCGCCGGCCGGGCGCTGCCGCTGCTCATGGTCACCGCCGGCCCGGAGCCCGCCGGGGTGGCGGACCTGCTGCGCCACGGCGCCGACGACTGCGTTCCGGAAGCCTCCGACCCGGACGAACTGGCCGCCCGTATCGAGGCCAAGCTCCGCCGCGTCCCCGTACCGGTCGAGAACCTGCCGCGGGACCCGCGCACCGGCCTGTACTCCCACGCGCATTTCCTGGACGAGCTCAACCGTGAACTGCGGCGCCCCGAGGCCGCCCGCAACGGCGGGGTGCTCGCCGTGGTCGGCGTGGCCGAGATGGCCGCCCTGGAGGCCCGGCTCGGACCGCGAATACGCCGCGAGGTCGCCGAACGCCTGGCGGGCGTCGCGGAGCGGCTCGGCAGCTTCTGCGACCGGCTCGGCTGGGACGACGACGGCCAGCTGCTGATGCTGCTGCCCGGAGTCGACGAGGAGACGGCCCGCCGCGGGCTGGAGAAGTTCGCCGTGACCGTGGGCGGCACCCCGTTCATCGTCGCGGACGAGAACGTCCGGCTCACCCCGGCGATCGGCTGGCTGCCGCTGGCCGGCTGCGCGGACGGCGGCCGGGCCGCGGGCCAGGCCCGGGACGCGGTACAAGAGGCGCTTCGCCACCGGGATCTGCGCCCCGTGCGGTACGCGCCCTGGATGCGCGGCACCCCGCACCGCCACCGGCGCCCGTCGCTCAGCGCACTGGTCCGGCCCGCGCTCTCGGCGCTCTCCCCGGTCCTGGCCCTGCTGCTCGGCGTCGCGGTGCCGTTCGTGCTCTACCTGCAGACGTACGCCCTGGGCTGGGACCTCGGCTCCGCCATGTACTGGTTGGTGGTGGCCGGACTGGTGCTGTCCGCGCTGCTGATCGTCCTGGAGTGCCTCTTCTCCCTCGACGCGGCCGCCCGGCCCGCGTCACCCGGCGCGCCCTACCCGCCGGCCAGCGCCGTCATCGCCGCGTATCTGCCCAACGAGGCCGCGACCATCGTCGAGACCGTCGAGTCGTTCCTCCGCCTCGACTACCCCGGCGAGCTGGAGATCCTGCTGGCGTACAACACGCCGCATCCGCTGCCCGTCGAGGACACCCTCCGCGAGATCGCGGCCCGCGACCCGCGGCTGGTGCTGCTGCCGGTCGCGGGCAGTACCTCCAAGGCGCAGAACATCAATGCCGCGGTCACCCGGGTCCGCGGTGAGTTCGTCGGCATCTTCGACGCCGACCACCACCCGGCCCGGACCGCGTTCCGGGACGCCTGGCACTGGCTGTCCAACGGCCATGACGTCGTCCAGGGGCACTGCGTGATCCGCAACGGCGAGAGCTCCCGGATCGCCGAGCTGGTGGCGGTGGAGTTCGAGGCGATCTACGCGGTCAGCCACCCGGGCCGCACCCGGCTGTACGGCTTCGGCGTGTTCGGCGGCTCGAACGGATTCTGGCGTACGGATCTGCTCGCCCGGATCCGGATGCACGGCTCGATGCTGACCGAGGACATCGACTCGACCCTGCGCGCCCTCGGCGAGGGCGCCCGGTTCGCCGTCGACCGCACCCTCATCTCCCGCGAACTGGCGCCCACCACCCTGAAGGCGCTGTGGAACCAGCGCTCCCGCTGGGCACAGGGCTGGCTCCAGGTCTCGCTCCGGCATCTGTGGCGCAGCCTGCGCTCCACGGCCTTCACCGGCCGTCAAAAGCTGGGCCTGTGCGTCCTGCTGGGCTGGCGCGAGGTGCAGCCGTGGCTGACACTGCAGATCCTGCCCATCCTGCTGTACTCGGCCTGGAAGGCCGGCGGGCTGCACCGGCTCGACTGGGCGGTGCCGGTGTGCGTACTGGCGGTGCTGTTCACCATGGCGGCCGGACCGGTGCAGGCACTCTTCGCCTGGCGGCTCGCCGTGCCCGAACTCCGCGCCCGCACCCGGTGGTTCTGGTCCTACCTCCTCGTCTCGACCTTCTTCTACAGCCACTTCAAGAACATGGTGGCCCGGCAGGCGCATCTGAAGGAGGCGCTGGGGGACCGGCAGTGGCGGGTCACCCCGCGGGCCGCCGGCGCGAAGGCAGTGGCCCGCCGATGAGCCGTACGGACACCGCTCCGGCCCGCGGCCGGGCCAGCGCCATCGATGGCTTCCGCGGGCTCGCCGCGCTCAGCACCGTCGCCTTCCACGTCTGGCAGCAGTACTTCCGCTACGACGCACAGGGCAGCCACCCGCCGGTCGACAACCCGGTCCTCGGCGCCGCCTTCTCCCTCGAAGTCATCGACCTGTTCTTCGTGCTGTCGGCGTATCTGCTGACGCTGTCGTACGCCCGGGCCGCCCTCGACGGGGGTTCGACCCGGCCGGCCCGGGTGTTCCTCTTCCGCCGGGCGATCCGGATCCTGCCGCTGTACTTCCTGGCGGTGCTGGTCGTCTGGGCGACCCGCAACCCGACCCTGCCGGGCAACTGGCGGGACCTGGTCGAGCACCTCACCTTCACCCATGTCTTCGACCAGCAGCGGATCTTCTACACCCTGGGACCCACCTGGTCGCTGTCGCTGGAGGTGCTCTTCTACCTCGTCCTGGTGGCGCTCGGGCCGCTGGCGGTCCGTGCCTGCCGTCCGCTGCGCCGGCGCCGTAGCAGGGTGGCGGTGTGCGCGGCGGGGTGTCTGTTCCTGTACGCCGCGCCGCTCGCCTGGATCGCCGCCGCGCACTACCGGTTCGGGGTGCCGCACACCGACTGGGTGGTGTACTTCGGCCCGCAGGCCCGCTTCGGCGGCTTCGCGGCCGGGATGGGGCTGGCCGTACTGACGGCCGCCCTCGGTGACCGGGGCCGTCTCGGACCGCGCACCGCACTGCCGTTGGCCGCGCTCGCGCTGGCCGGACTGTTCGCGCTCTCCCTGGACTCCGGCCCGGAGAACTTCACCTTCACCTTCTACCACCCGATCGCCTCGCTCCTGTGGGTGGTGCTGCTCTTCAGCACCCTCCACGTACGTCAACAGACCTTCTGGCACGGCCTGTTGACGGCCCGCTGGCTGACCGCCGCCGGACTCGTCAGCTACAGCCTCTTCATCTGGCACGAGCCGGTCATGCTCCAGCTCCACAACGCCGGCCTGCTGCCCACCGGGCAGTCGGGCTTCCTGCCGGCCCTGCTCACCGTGTTCCTGGTGGCGGTGCCCGTGGCGGCGGCGAGTTACTGGCTCATCGAATATCCGGCAAGCCTGCTCGGCCGGCTCAAGGACCACCGCGGCCGACCGCGGGAGTTCTATCCGGAACCGGCCACCCGCTGACGGCGGCCGGCGACCCCGTCCCCTTCGCCGGAGATCAGCGCCCCGCGCGCCGCTCTCCGGCGAAGATCCGGTCGAGGTGGTAGTCCAGCGTGCGGCGCACCTCGTCCAGCGTGCGGCGCCGGTGGAGCACATCGCTGCCCAGCCCCACCGCGCCGGAGACCAGCAGACTCCCGCCTCAGAAAGCGGAGTTGCTGAACCAGCGGGTCAGCAGCGCCTCATCGCCCACGGTCTCGATGGCGTCCGTGCCGCGGTCCAGGCGCCCGTACAGGAGCAGCAGCAGATCCGCCGCGGTGCCCTGGACACCGGCGTCGGCGGGGGTGGCTGCCGGGTCCCCGGTCCCCGGCTCGGCCGCGAAGCCGTCAGGCCGCAGCCGGACCAGCCAGTCGCCGGCCGTGTCGGTGCAGCGGAAGCGGAGGGTCTCGCCCTCGCCGCGCAGCCGGGCCACATGGGGCGCGAAGAACGTGGCGTGGGGCAGGTTCGTCAGGAACTCGTCCACGCCGTCCGTCGCGAGCGCGGGGTCGATCACCGGCCGGCGGCCGAGCGCGCGCTCCGCGTCCGTGCGGTGCACCAGCGTCTCGAAGAGCATCCGCCGCATCCAGAACCGGGCATGCTGATCGGCGCCCCAGGCCCACATCGGGGCGTCCGGGTCGGTGCCGGCGAAGGCGTCCGCCGCCTCCGCCGCACTCGCCGACAGCCAGTCGGCCCAGCCGTCCTCCGCCGACGGGAGACGCAGCTCCACCTCCCGGCTGCGCGGTGGTTCCTGGACCAGCCGGCGCAGCAGGACGGAGAACATGCGCTGCACGCTCCCGGTGTGCTTGACCAGGTCGCGGAGCGTCCAATCCGGGCAGCCGGGCACCGGGGCCGACAGGTCCGCGCCGGCCAGCGCCGCCACGAATGCGGCGGTCTCGGTCGCGACGGCGGCGCGGTGTTCGGCGGGACCGACGGCCCGGCCCGCGGGGTGAGAGGTGTGCATGGCCGGTGGTTCCCGATCTCTCCGGCCCGGCGACCGGAACGGCCGGGCATCTGTGCGCAGCCTGCCACAGCCGGCGGGCGGCGGAGCCGGGGCCCGGCCCGCGTCGCCGGGCGCCGGACGGGGCGTCAGCCCACGTGGACCCGGGGCCGCCGGGCCGGGGCGGGCTCGGCGCGGCGCAGCACCTCCCGGGTGACCGGCGCGACCTCGCCGTCGCCGAAGACCAGGAAGCGCAGCAGATGGCTGAGCGGATGGCCCTCGGTCCAGTTGAAGTAGACGTGCGGCACCTGGCCGGTGTGCTCGCGCAGCTGCATCAGGACGGCGGCGATGGTGTTCGCCACGCCGGCGCCCTCCACCCGCAATATCTGTGCCCCGTACCGCTCCTCGCCCTGGACGTGCAGGTCCGTGGTGAAGTCCGAGGAGTCCCGGACGGTGACCTCCAGGAACAACACCGGCCGCCCGTCGGGGATATGGGTCTCCTCCCGCTGGCTGTACTCCTTCTCCCGGTACTCCGCCTCGTCCCGCTCATCGGGCTCGTTGGCGATGACCCGCAGCGGCCCGGCCGCCAGCGCGGCGTCGATCAGCCGCTGCGCGGTCCCGTCGAAGTCGACCTCTACGGCGCGCAGTTCGAAGGCCCGGTGCACCCGTGAGGCGAACGAGGTGAGCAGGATGCCCAGGATGAACAGCAGGGCGATCTTCAGTCCGTCCGGCCGTTCGATGACATTGGTGATCAGGGTGTAGCCGAAGACGACGGTGATGGCGCCGAAGCCGACGGCGGCCGCCCGGTGGCGGCGGTGGCGGGCGGCGACGGTGGAGGCGAAGGACGCCGAGAGCATCAGCACCAGCACACCGGTCGCATACGCACCGCTCTGCTCATCGACGCTGGCGTTGAACAGGACGGTGATGCCGAAGGCGATGGCCACGAAGATCAGCACCAGCGGGCGCACCGCCCGCGCCCACTCCGGGGCCATGCCGTAGCGCGGCAGATAGCGCGGGACGAGGTTGAGCAGTCCCGCCATCGCCGAGGCACCGGCGAACCAGAGAATGGCGATGGTGGAGAGGTCGTAGACGGTGCCGAAGGCCTCGCCGAGGTACTGGTGCGCCAGGTAGGCCAGCGCCCGCCCGTTGGCCGAGCCGCCGGCCTCGAACTCGTGCTGCGGGATGAGCAGCGTGGTGGCCAGGCTCGACAGCAGCAGGAAGCCGCTCATGACCAGTGCCGCGGTGGTCAGCAGCCGGCGGGTGCCGCGGATCCGGCCGGCCGGGTGTGCCGCGGTGTCCGCGGCATCACCCTGGACCTGCGGCATGACCGCGACGCCCGTCTCGAAGCCGGACATGCCCAGCGCCAGCTTGGGGAAGACCAGCAGCGCCACCCCGACGATCGCCAGCGGCGAGGAGTGCCCGGCGGTCATCGCGCCCCACCAGTCACCGACCACCACCGGATGCGACAGCACCTGCCAGGCCGAGGCGGCCAGCACGACGACGTTCAGCACCAGGTAGGCCCCGACGAGACCGACGGCTATCCCGATCGCCTCGCGGAAGCCCTTGAGGAACACCGCGCCCAGGGCGGCCAGCAGCACCAGGGTGATCCACAGGTTCGCGCCGTGCAGCATCGACGGGGCGAACGGGTTCTCCACGACATGCGCCGAGGCGTCCGCGGCGGACAGCGTCATGGTGATGACGAAGTCCGTGGCGGCGAACCCCAACAGCACCAGCACCAGCAGCTTCCCCGCCCACCAGGGCAGCAGCCGCTCCAGCATGGCGATCGAACCCTCGCCGTTCGGGCTCTCCTTGGCGACCCGGCGGTACACCGGCAGCGCGCCGAACAGCGTCAGCGCGATCAGCACGAGCGTGGCGAACGGTGACAGCAGCCCGGCCGCCAGCGCGGCGATCCCCGGCTGGTAGCCCAGGGTCGAGAAGTAGTCGACACCGGTCAGGCACATGACCCGCCACCAGGAGTGCCCCTTGTGCTCGGCCGGCGGGGTGCCGTGCGGCCCGGGGTGGCGGGCGGCCCGGCTGCTCAGTCCGTCCAGAAGCCAGCCACGCCACCGTCGGCGGGCGGGGGCGGCGGGAGGCGTCGGGTCCGCCTGGACACTGGTCATGCGGGTACGTCCTGCCGATCATCGGTCGTCGGTTCGGGCAACGAGGAGCGAGTATGCATCACCGCGGGAGCGGCGCCCCGCCCCACCCCGCGTCCGGCGACATCGGCCGGTTCACCCCTGGCGTCAAGACGGTGTCAGAAAGCGTCCATCGCCCGTACGCAGCACGTTAAGAACCGCGCCACGGTGCTCCCTTCCCGCCCCCGGGGCGCAATCTGGCGGCAAGGGCCCACCGCGGAACCAGGGACCAGACCACTCCGGTCCGCCGCACGGGGCCGCAGCAGGAGGTGCTCCCATGACCACCCTTCATCGCCCGGCGCCCCCGCTCCGCCCGTACCGCCCCCGGGCCACCCGGTTCCCTCAGTTCCGGCCGCAGGCACCGTGGCCGGCCCACCGGGTGCCACCGGACCGCACCCTCGCCCGTGACCTCGCGCTACCGCTCGGCGCCGTCGGGGCGGCGCTGCTGGTGACCGCCCTGCTGCTGACCGGCGAGACCGCCCACACCTCCGCCGTGCTGATGCTCTTCGCCCTGCTGACGCTGGCCGTGGCACTCCGCACCCGCCCGGCGCTGGCCCCCGTCGCGGCCCTGGTCTCCTGGATGTTCTACGACGGCTTCGTCCTCCACCAGCACTCCGAACTGGCCTTCCACACCCCGGACCGGACGAGCCTGCTCATCCTCCTCCTCACCGCCGCCGTGGGCGCGGGCTGCGCGGCCGGCATACGGGGCGTGCGGCGGAGCGGGGTTGGCTGACGGCCCGGCAGGTCGTCGGGGTCGTACGGGGCGCGGGCCGGGGGAGGTTCAGCCCCGGCACCAGCACCTGTGGCGCCGGGAGAAGGCCGCGCGGCGGGATCGGCGGGCCGCGGCCCGGCGTCGGCGGCTCGCCGCGCCCAGGAATCCGAGGCCGATGCCCAGCATCCAGACGTCCTTGGCCAGGGGGATGCCGTTCTGGGTCGGCCGCAGGCTCCCCGGCTTCCGCATGCCGGGAGTCCGCAGGTAGAGCCCGACCAGTCCGCCGGAGAAGCCGGTCAGTGCGAGTCCGGCCAGCCGGGTGGGGACGAACGGTGCCAGCAGCGCACCACTGACCGCGAGTTCGGAGCATGCCAGCAGCCGGGTGAATTGCTCGGCGGGGATCTTGTCCAGGAACGGATAGGCCACCCGTGCCATACCGTGCACGCCCTCGGCGGTCGCCGCGTCGGCCCGCAGCAACGTCAGCCCGGAATCCAGGATGAACGCACCGACGGCCAGCCGCGGAGCCAGATCACGCGCTTCGGGCAACTGCACCATGGGAGCCTCCAAGATCAGTCGTCGGCCCCCTCAACGAGCTTAGCCAGGGGGTAGGGCGGCTGCATCCGGCAGCGGCAGCGGCAGCGGTGGGGGAGGGGCGAGGGGGAGGGTGGAGGGCGAAGGGGCCTTACGCGGTGGCATCCGGCGATCCGCGGCCTCCTGGGATCCCCGCCCCAGGGCCCCGCCCCAGGCCCCCGCCCCCTCACAGCGCCGGTACGTCGTCCCACTGGTCGAGGACGTCCTCGGTCGAGTCGGGGCCGGGCTCCGGGTGGCCGCCGTCGAGGGACTGTTCGGTCCAGATGACCTTGCCGCCCGGGGTGTAGCGGGTGCCCCAGCGGTGCGCGAACTGGGCGACGAGGAAGAGCCCGCGGCCGCCCTCGTCGGTGGTCGCGGCGCGGCGCAGATGCGGGGAGGCGCTGGTGCCGTCGGAGACCTCGCAGATCAGGGCGCGGTCGTACAGCAGCCGGACCCGGATCGGCTGGGCGCCGTAGCGGATGGCGTTGGTGATCAGTTCGCTGAGGATCAGCTCGGTGGTGAAGTCGATCGCCGCCAGGCCCCAGGACTCCAGCATGCGCAGACAGTCCGCCCGTACGGGGGCGACGGCCGCCGGGTCGGAGGGCACCTCCCATTCGGCGACCCGTGTGGGGTCCAGCAACCGGGTGCGGGCCACCAGGAGGGCGATGTCATCGCTGGGGTGGGCGGGCAGCATCGCGTCGAGGACCGCCGTACAGGTCTCCTCGGGGGTGCGGTCCGCCCCGGTCGCCAGGGCCGTACGGAGCAGCTCCAGGCCGGTGGCGATGTCGCGGTCGCGGTTCTCGACCAGCCCGTCGGTGTAGAGCACCAGCCGCGAGCCCTCGCTCAGCGTCAGCTCCGTGGTCTCCACCGGCACGCTGCTGCCCAGGCCCAGGGGCGGGGAGACGGGCACCTCGGGGAACGAGACGTCGCCACCGGGGCGGATCACGGCCGGGCCCGGGTGTCCCGCGGTGGCCAGGGTGACCCGGCCGGTGACCGGGTCGTAGATGGCGTACAGACAGGTCGCGCCGGTGATGCCGGTGCGCCCCAGGTGCGCCGGTACGCCGTCGGGGTCGCCCTCCCCGCCGCCGGGCCATGTCCCCGCCCCCGCGCCGTCGAGGCCACCGTTGCCGCCGGCCCTGGCCCCGGCCCCGGTCCCGGTGACAGCCCCCGCCCCGGTGCCAGTGCCTGTTCCGGTCCCGAGGCCGGCCGCCCGTGCCTCGTCCGTGTCGATGTGCGTGACCAGTTCGTCCAGGTGGTTCAGCAGCTCGTCGGGCGGCAGGTCGAGGGCGGAGAAATTGTGGACCGCGGTCCGGAGGCGGCCCATGGTGGCGGCGGCGTGCAGACCGTGTCCGACGACATCGCCGACGACCAGCGCGACGCGGGCGCCGGGCAGCGGGATGACATCGAACCAGTCACCGCCGACCCCGGCGTGCGCGGGCAGATAGCGGTGGGCGACCTCGAGAGCGGACTGTTCGGGCAGGGTCTGCGGCAGCAGGCTGCGCTGGAGGGTGACGGCCGTGGTGTGCTCGCGGGTGTAGCGGCGGGCGTTGTCGACCGCGACCGCGGCCCGTGCGGTCAGCTCGTCGGCGAAGGCCAGATCCTCCGCCTCGAAGGCTTCGGACGCGCCGGACCGCCAGTAATTCGCCAGCCCCAGCACCACGCCGCGCGCCTGAAGCGGTGTGGTGATCAGCGAGCGGATACCGGCGTCCAGGACCCGCTGGGTGCCGTCCGGATCCTGCTGCCGCCAGGCGTCCGAGGTGCGCAGATCGCCGACGAGAACCGGCCGGCCGCTCGCCAGAGCCGTCGCCATCGGCGTACCGGGCACATAACGGAGCACCTCGCCGACCCGGTAGATCGCCGATTCCTCGGCGACCCCCTTGACCGCCATCCGCTGGAGCTCGGCGCTCGCCCCGGCCGTCGGTTCATCGCCGCGCAGCACGGGCTCCAGCAGCTCGACGGTGACCACATCGGCGAACCGGGGCACCGCGACCCCGGCCAGCTCCTCGGCGGTCCGCCCCACGTCCAGCGTGGTACCGATCCGCAGCCCCGCGTCGTAGATCAGCTTCAGCCGCTCCTGGGCCACGCCCGCCCGGCCGGCCAGCACCCGCAGCTCGCTGGTGTCCCGCAGGGTCACCACGGTCCCGGCGGGCCGGCCGCGCGGGGCGGTCGGCCGGACGTTCACCGCGAGCAGCCGGTCGCCCGCCAGCAGCACCTCGTCGGTCGCCGCCCGCCCCGAGGCGAGCAGCGCGCTGAGCTGCGGTTCCAGTCCGAGGTCCGCGACCGGGCGCCGTTCCGCGTCCGCGGGCAGTTCGAGCAGCCGCCGGGCCTCGTCGTTGGCCAGCCGCAGCCGTCCGTCGCCGCCGATGATCAGCACGCCCTCCCGTACGGCGTGCAGCACCGCGGCATGGTGGTCGTACCTCCGCCGCACCTCGGCCGCACGCACCCCGCCCGTCTGCCGCCGCAGCCGCCAGCCCACCAGGGCCGCCCCGCCGGCCACCAGCAGCAGGACCCCGGCGGCGGAGCCGAGCAGCACCGGAAACTGATCCTCCCCCTGGGCGTCCGTCCGCTCCGGGGGTGCCTGGGCGTCCGTCCGCTCCGGGGCCGCCGCTTCCCGCGGCTGGTGGGGGTGGGTGGCGCGTACGGCGGTGTCCGGCGCCCGGCCGGAGGTCTGGGCCCCGACGGCCGTGAGCTGACGGTCCTCCCGGGCGCTCGCGTCGGGGGCCTGGAAGGCGAGCGCCAGGACGGCCACGACCCCCAGCAGCACCGCGCGGGCAAGCTGCCGTACGGAGACCGGGCCCGCGGCGCGATGACTGTTCAGCGGCGAGCGCGGGCGCGTTCCCGGGGAGCGTGGTGACGCCGGCGAATCGTCACCTTCTCGCCCGAAAATTTCCGTCATGACCCATATTTAGCATTGTGCTCCACCGTGAGGTGCTCGGCCGGGTGGCGCCCGGTGAGCGGCCGGGGGCCCGTGGCGCTGCCGCGGCCTCCTGGATACGCGCTATTGAGCACCGCTCAGCGGCTCTCCGGCCACTTCGGAGACGCCCCGCCACCGCGCCGCCCCGCCGGCCCCGTCACCGCGCCGCCCCGCCACCCCGCCGCCGCGCCGCTCGCCCCCGCCGTTCTCGCCCGTCCTGCCCATCCCGCTCATCCCGCCCGTCCCGCTCGTCCACGCCGATTGTCAGTGGTCCGTGCGAGGCTGAGGAGCATGGGAATGACACCGGACGGGCGGCTCGTTCCGCCCCCGCACGCTGATGAACGCGCCATGCTGGAGAGCTGGTTGGAGTTTCACCGTGCCACGCTCCCGCTGAAGTGCGTGGGGCTGGACGACGAGCAGGTCCGCCTGGCCTCGGTGGCCCCGTCCACCATGACGCTGCTGGGCCTGGTCCAGCATCTGGCGGAGGTCGAACGGAACTGGTTCCAGCGGGTGTTCGCCGGCCAGGACATACCGCCGGTGTACGAGGCGGAGAAGGGTGACGGGTTCACCCTCGTGCCCGACCGCGGGATCGATGAGGCGCTGGCCGACTGGCGCGCGGAGGTCGCCCGGAGCCGTGAGCTGATCGCCACCGCCGCACTCGACGACTCCGGCAGGCTGTCGGAGCGGGAGGCCGGTTTCGTCGGGGACCAGCGGGTTTCGCTGCGCTGGATCCTGGTCCACATGATCGAGGAGTACGCCCGCCACAACGGGCATGCGGATCTGCTCCGGGAGCGCATCGACGGCGTCACGGGCGCCTGAGGCAGGAGGGTTTCAGGGGGAAGGCCCGCCGAGCGATGGCTGCCACGGCCGCCCGGTCGCACCGTCCGGGCGGGCGGCCGTGGCCCGTGGGCCGCTGCGCTCCCGTGGCGCACCGCTGGAAACCGGGCCGGAAAATGGTTGGCGCCGCCGACCGGCGCCGGTCTACAGTCGCCGCGTTCGAGCGGACGGCCGGAGGCTGTCCTCGTGGCCTGTTGAGAGACGCGGAGGTGAGTGCTGATGACTGTCGTTGCGCAGGGTGCTGCCCGCATCCAGAAGATCATCAACTTCCTCCCTGTGGTCTCCGGCTGACTCGACCTCACTTCTTCGCGCGCGCATGGCGTGCGCACAGCCGGGACCGCTCCTTCTCGAAGGGCCATCCCGTTGTTCGACCTCGATTTCTCCGCTGCGCACCCGCTGGCCGCCTATGGCTGGGACGACGGTTTCGCGCGGAGCTTCACCCCCTTTGCCGGGCAGGGGCTCGTGCCCGGCCGTATCGTCCGCGTGGACCGCGGGCGGGTGGACGCCGTCGTGGCGGACGGCGACGGCATCCGTACCGTTCTGGCCGACACCGCGCTGGTGGCGACCGGGGACCCGATGCGGGTGCCGTGCACCGGCGACTGGGCCGTGCTCGACTTGGAGAACGGCCGCAGCGGCGATCATGTCGACGGTGTCGTACGGGCGTTGCTGCCGCGCCGGACGGCGTTCGTGCGCTCGGCCTCGTCGAAACGGTCCGAGGGCCAGGTGCTGGCCACCAACATCGACCACATCGTCATCTGTGTCTCGCTCGCGGACCAGTTGGACCTCGGGCGGATCGAGCGGTTCCTCGCGCTGGCGATGTCCGGCGCGGGCGATGCGGCGCCGCTGCACGACTCCGCGGTGGCCACCGAGGGCGGCCCGCAGCCGGTGGTCGTGCTGACCAAGGCGGACCTGGCCGGGGACCCGGCCGGTCTGGCGCATCTCGTCGAGGACGCCGAGGCCGCGGCGCCCGGGGTGCAGGTGCTGGCGGTCAGCTCGGAGACCGGCGACGGAATCGATGTGCTCGCCGCCGTGCTCGCGGGCGGTACGTCCGTACTCCTCGGGCAGTCCGGTGCGGGCAAGTCCACGCTGGCCAACGTTCTCATCGGGGAGCGCCTGCAACGGGTGCAGGCCATCCGTGACCGGGACGGCAAGGGCCGGCACACCACGACCACCCGGGACCTGCGGCCGCTGCCCGGCGGCGGGGTGCTGATCGACACCCCCGGGCTGCGCGGCGTCGGGATGTGGGACGCCGGGTCCGGGCTCGCCCGGGCGTTCTCGGAGGTCGAGGCGCTGGCCGAGGAGTGCCGCTTCCACGACTGCGCCCACCGGTCGGAGCCGGGCTGCGCCGTGCAAGAGGCCGTCGAATCCGGGGAGTTGTCCGCCCGCCGGCTGGAGAGCTATTGGAAGCTACAGCGCGAGAACCAGCGCATCGTGGCGAAGACGGACGCCCGGCTGCGCGCCGAGATCCGCCGCGACTGGAAGCAGAAGCAGGCCCTGGGCCGGCATCTGATGGAGCGGAAGCGGGGTCCGCAGCGGTGAGATGAGGGTGGGGAGGGCCGTCCGGGCCGCCCTCCCCACCCCGAAACGCCATGTCCGATTTCCGCCAGCCCGGTGCGCAGCGCCCGGCGCACACTGGGGGGCGTGAGGGACGACGAGGCCAGGTACGAAGCGGTGACCAGCCGGGATGCGCGGTTCGACGGGGAATTCTTCTTCGCCGTGGTGACGACCGGTATCTACTGCCGGCCGAGTTGCCCCGCGGTCACTCCCAAGCGGGTGAACGTGCGGTTCTTCCCGTCGGCCGCCGCCGCGCAGGCGGCCGGGTTCCGGGCCTGCCGCCGCTGCCGGCCGGACGCCGTACCGGGGTCCGCCGAGTGGAACGTACGCGCCGACCTGGTAGGCCGGGCCGTGCGGCTGATCGGGGACGGGGTGGTCGACCGGGAGGGCGTCGGCGGGCTGGCGCGCCGGCTGGGCTACAGCCCGCGCCAGGTACAGCGGCAGCTGACCGCGGAACTCGGCGCGGGCCCGGTGGCGCTGGCGCGGGCCCGCCGGGCGCACACCGCGCGGGTGCTGCTCCAGACCACCGCGCTGCCGGTCACCGAGCTGGCGTTCGCGGCCGGGTTCGCCAGCATCCGGCAGTTCAACGACACGATCCGGGAGATCTACGCGGGTACGCCCAGCGAACTTCGGGCGGCGGCCGGGAACGGGGGCGCCGCCGCTCGCCACACCGCCGCGGCCGGGAACGGGGGTGCCGCCGCCCGCCACACCGCCGCGGCCGGTGGTCCGGGCACCGCGACCGGCCCGGAATCCGCCCTCGCAAGCCGCTCCGCACCCACCGGCATCCCGCTCCGGCTCGCCTACCGCGGACCGTACGCGGCCGCCGAGATCTTTGACTTCCTCCAGGCACGGGCGGTGCCGGGGGTCGAGGAGACCCGCGGCCCCCGCGGCGGACGCACCTACCGCCGTACGCTGCGGCTCACCCATGGCAGCGGCATCGCCGAGGTCGACGAGCCGGCCGGCCCGCGCCGGCGGCGGCCACCGGCGGGCCTGGTGTGTCCGGCGGCGCGCGGGACGGACGGCGGCTGGCTGGAGTGCCGGCTGCGGCTGACCGACCTGCGGGATCTGTCGACGGCCGTCCAGCGCCTCCGGCGGCTGTTCGACCTGGACGCCGACCCGTACGCGGTCGCCGAGCGGCTCGGCGCCGATCCGCTGCTCGGCCCGCTGGTGGCCGAGCGGCCGGGCATGCGGTCACCCGGCGCCGCCGACCCCGAGGAACTGGCGGTCCGGACCGTGCTGGGCGGCCCGCCGGAACGCGCCGCCGCACTGGTGCGGACGTACGGCAAACCGCTGGACGCCCCGGACGGCGGGCTCACCCACCTCTTCCCGGCACCCGGGGAACTGACCGGCGCGGAGGTCGCGGAGCCGGTGCGCACCCTGTGCACCGCACTCGCCGACGGCGCGATCACGCTGGACGCGGGCGCGGACCGCGGCACCGCCGAACGCGCCCTGGCCGCCCTGCCCGGCGTCGGCCCGCGCACCGCCGCCTACCTCAGGATGCGGGCGCTGGGCGACCCCGATGTGGGCGCGGCGGCCGAGGCGGACGCGGGGCGGGGCAGGACGGTGGGCCCGGCGGCCTGGCGGCCCTGGGGCGCCTATGCCCTGCACCATCTCTGGCGGGCCGGGCTGCTGCCGACGGGGGAGATGCCGGGGCCGGGCGAGGTTCCCCGGAGGCACCCCCGTACACCCCGGTCGCCCGCGCCGGATGACGCGTCAGCCCGCCACCACGGCCCCGGTCCACGCGCCGACGACCAGCAGACAGGCGAACAGCTCGACCAGCACGCTCAGCCCGATGGCGCGCAGGGCCGTACGGGTCGAGGCCCAGGCGTCGCCATGGCTGCCGAGCCGGACACGTTCCAGCAGATAGAGACCGCCGACCGAGCCCAGCAGGCCCCCGATGACCGGGATCACGAAGAAGCCCACGATGCCGGCCACACCCGCCAGGAACAGGGCCCGGTACGGCGTGCCCACGGCCCGCAGATCGCGGGCCGGCAGCAGCCACTTGACCACCTGATTGAGCAGCAGCACCGCGGTGGCGGACATCAGCACCACCCAGGCGAGCCCGGACTTCTCGGACAGCGTCCACCACATGACGCCCGCCCAGACGATCAGCGGCCCGGGAATGCCGGGCACCAGTACCCCGAGCAGCCCGAGCAGCATCACCAGACCGGCCGCGACCAGCTGCCACGCACTCATACGCCGGCCGCATCTCGCCCGGCCCGTCTGCCGTCGCCCCGCGCGCACCCCTGAACCGTCCGCTCGCTGCGCTCGCTCACGCGCCGGCCTCACTCCCGGCGGGCGCACGCCCCGTGACGGCTCGTACGCTGCACACTCTCATGGGCCCAGCGTGCCGGAAGCGGCCCGGAAGCGCTTGCCGGGGGACGGGCGGAGTACGGACGGAGTACGGGCCGCAGCACGGGGGCCGGGGAGCATGCCGGACGTATCCGTCACGCCGAGCCGACGAACCGGCAGCCGCCCAAGGAGCCCCGGCCCACCCCGGCCCACCGCCCCTGGCCCCTCCGATGACATGTGCTGATCACCGACCGCACTGACCGCGCCGACCGACCGACCCCACCGACCGACCCCACCGAACGGTCACCCTCCCGGGGCCGACCGCCCGGTGGACGCTCTTTCGCGCCCTGTTGAGGGGGCGGTCCCGCAGGGACAATACGGCGCATGAACCAGCAGGGGGCCGGGTGCGGCCAGGAGGACGACTGGTGGCGGCAGTTGTACGGCGAGGGAGGGGGCGACGACACACCGGGACGCGCCGCGGTGCGTGATGCCGGGCCGTCCGACGCCCCGGACACCCTCGATGACCGGGTCGCCTCGGCGCTCCGGGCGTTGGCCACACCACGGCGGCCGATGCCGGCACCCCAGCCGCCCCCGGCCCGCCCCCCGTCCACCCCGTCGGCACCGATCCCGCTCCAGGCCACCGGCCCCCGTCCGGCACCATCCGCCCGGCCGGCCACCCCGTCCGCACCCGAGGCACCCCGCGACACCCCCGCACCGGCCCCCACCGGGCTCCCGGCCGACCGCCCGCCGACGTCCGAACCCGAGCTGGGCACCCTGCCCGCCGCCGACCCGGCCGCCCTCGACGAACTGGTGCCGGACACCGCGCTGGACGGCGCCCGGTACGGCTCGCTGACCCTGCTCGCCGCCTCCCGGCGCGGCGACCTCGCCCGCCACCGCGGTGACGTACGCCGCGACGCGCTGCTCACCGCCCGCTTCGGGGCCGGCCGGCACGCCCTGATCCTGGTCGCCGTCGCCACCGGACGGCCGGCCGGCGAGGGCGCCCATCGCGCCGCCCACGAGGCCTGCGCCCGGATCGGCAGCGCGGTCGGCCGCAGTTACACCCGACTGGCGGAGGACATCCGTACGGACCACCGCAGTGCCCTCAAGTCCGGGCTGCAGCGGCTCACCGACCGCAGCTACGGCAGGCTGCGCGGCCGGTCCCAGGAGGCGGACGCCGCGGCGGGGCGGTACTTGCCCGCGCTGCGCTGTCTGCTGCTGCCCGCCGACCCGGACTGCCGTACCCGGGTCTTCTTCGGCATCGGCGCGGGCGGCCTCTTCCGGCTCCGCGACGGCGCCTGGGAGGACTTGGAGCCCGCGGTGCCGGACCTGACCGTGCACCGGGGAGCGGACGGCACCGGCGGCCGGCCGCGTTCCGCCGCCGGCCGGTCCTCTGCCGACGGCCCCGGCCGGCCCGATCCGTTCCTCTTCCGGACGGCCTTCGCCCGTCCGGGCGACACCCTGCTGCTGTGCAGCGCCGGCCTCGCCGAGCCGCTCCAGCAGGAGCCCGCGTTCGCCGCCCGGCTGGCCGGACAGTGGTCCGCCGCCGAGCCTCCTGGACTGGTGGCCTTCCTCGCCGCCGCGCAACTTCAGGTGGCCGGCCACCTGAAGGACCGTACGGCCGTCGGGGTGTGGGAGGCGTAGCGCCGGGCAGACGCGGAGCCGGAGCGCGGGCGGGAAGGAGCGGCGCAGCGGAGGCGGCCCGGGGCACCCCGTGGGTTCATGGGACAAGGCCCCAGAGGTTCCCGGGACGGGGCCCACCGCGTCAGCGGGCCGTCACCCACCCGCCGCACACCCGTCGAAGGAGCGACAGCGACATGGCGAAGCAGACCGTGGCCGAGCAGTTCGTGGACATCCTCGTACGGGCAGGGGTGCGACGGCTCTACGGCGTCGTCGGTGACAGCCTGAACCCGGTGGTGGACGCCATCCGCCGGAACTCCGCGATCGACTGGATCCAGGTCCGGCACGAGGAGACCGCCGCCTTCGCCGCCGGGGCGGAAGCGCAGCTCACCGGCTCCCTCGCGGCCTGCGCCGGCTCCTGCGGCCCCGGCAATCTGCACCTCATCAACGGCCTGTTCGACGCCCACCGTTCGATGGCCCCGGTCCTCGCCCTGGCCTCGCACATCCCCTCCAGCGAGATCGGCACCACCTTCTTCCAGGAGACCCACCCCGACCGGCTGTTCGTCGAGTGCAGCCACTACAGCGAGCTGATCTCCAGCACCCGGCAGATGCCGAGGGTGCTCCAGACCGCGATCCAGCACGCCATCGGGCAGAGCGGCGTCGCGGTCGTCTCCCTCCCCGGCGATATCGCCGCCGAACCGGCCCCCGAGCGCGCCATCGAACACGCCCTGGTCACCGCGCGGCCGTCCGTACGCCCCGGCGACGCCGAACTCGACGCACTGGCCACGATGATCGACGAGGCCGACAAGGTCACGCTGTTCTGCGGCAGCGGCACGGCGGGCGCGCACGCGGAGGTGATGGAGTTCGCCGAGCGGGTGAAGTCCCCGGTCGGACATGCGCTGCGCGGCAAGGAGTGGATCCAGTACGACAACCCCTACGACGTGGGCATGAGTGGACTGCTCGGCTACGGCGCGGCCTACGAGGCCACCCATGAGTGCGATCTGCTGATCCTGCTCGGCACGGACTTCCCGTACAACGCGTTCCTGCCCGATGACGTCAAGATCGTCCAGGTCGATGTCCGGCCCGAACACCTGGGCCGCCGCACCACGCTGGACCTGGCCGTCTGGGGCGATGTCCGCGAGACGCTGCGCGGTCTGATCCCCAAGGTCCGGCCGAAGGAGAACCGCAAGTTCCTCGACCGGATGCTGAAGAAGCACGCCGAGGCGCTGGAAGGCGTGGTCAGCGCCTACACCCGCAAGGTCGAGAAGCACACCCCGATCCACCCCGAGTACGTCGCCTCCGTCCTGGACGAAGAGGCCGCCGACGACGCCGTCTTCACCGTCGACACCGGCATGTGCAACGTCTGGGCCGCCCGCTATCTCACCCCCAACGGCCGCCGCCGGGTGATCGGTTCGTTCAGCCACGGCTCGATGGCCAATGCGCTCCCGCAGGCGATCGGCGCCCAGTTCACCGACCGGCGACGGCAGGTCGTCTCCATGTCGGGTGACGGCGGATTCTCGATGCTGATGGGCGACTTCCTCACCCTGGTCCAATACGACCTGCCGGTGAAGGTGGTGCTGTTCAACAACTCCTCGCTGGGGATGGTGGAGCTGGAGATGCTGGTCTCCGGCCTGCCGTCGTACGGCACCACCAACCAGAACCCGGACTTCGCGGCCATCGCCCGCGCGGCCGGGGCGCACGGCGTCCGGGTGGAGAAGCCCAAGCAGCTGCGCGGCGCCCTGCGCGACGCCTTCCGCCACAAGGGCCCTGCCCTGGTCGACATCGTCACCGACCCCAACGCCCTGTCCATGCCGCCGAAGATCAGCGCCGAGATGGTCTCCGGCTTCGCCCTGTCGGCCGGAAAGATGGTGCTGGACGGCGGAGTCGGCCGCATGCTGCAAATGGCCCGTTCCAACTTGCGCAACATTCCCCGGCCTTAGGGGTGGGGGCCGGGGCCCGCCGCACTAACCGAACGGGCCGTCGACGGTGAAACGGCGCAGCTGACGGGCGAACGCCTCGGCCTCACCCGGCGGCCACGAGGACAGGCTCGCCATGATGTGGGCGGCCAGCCGCTCCCGCAGCTCGGTCACCGCGCGCCGGCCCTGCTCGGTGAGGACGAGCAACTGCGCGCGCCGGTCGGTGGGATCGGCCTCGCGGCGGACGAGGCCGGCGGCCTCCAGCCGTGAGGCCCGCCGGGTGACGCCGGAGCGGTCGACCCCGGCGTCGGGCGCCAGGTCGGCCGCGCTGCGGGGCCCGGTCCGGGCCAGTGCGCTGAGGACCGGGTACGTCAGTTCGTCCACCGCCTCGCCCATGCCCTCGGTGAGTTGCTTGTGCAGCTGCGTGCGGGTGGTGCGCCTGAGCAGGATGCCCAGCGCTGCCGCGATCTCATGTCCTACTTCGTTCTCCACCTCACCAGAATAGCGTGCGCTGCGCACGCGTCTGCTGCTACAGTGCAGGAGATGCGTGCGCAGCGCACGCACTTCTTTCCTTGAGGGGACCTCCCATGACGCACACCGGCATCGAAGCCGCCCTGAACGACCTGCTCTTCGCCCGCGACCTCACCGTGCAGGACGCCGCGGACCGCCACTTCGCCCCGGAGTACCGCCAGCGCACGGACGGCGAGTGGATCGACCGCGCCGGGTTCGTCGAGCACATCACCCACCTGCGCACCCTCGTCGCTGACGGCCGGGTCGAGGTCCACGAGGAGCTGTACGACGGCAGCAAGTACGCCGACCGGCACACCGTCGACATCACGAAGAAGGACGGCTCGACCGTGCGCATGGAGGTCTATGTGTTCGCCGACTTCGCGCCCGACGGCCGGTTCCGCCGTATCGAGGAGACCACCCTGATGCTCCAGGGCGCCGACGCCGACCGCACCATGGGCAGCGCCCGCTGAGATCCGGCACGCGAGCGGTACCGCGACCCCGACCGATCCCTCACCGCGCGCGGACGGCCTCGTTCCGCTCCGGCTGCTGAAGTGCGTTCACCAGCCCGGCAATCAGCTGTGCCCGCTCGGTCATGGCGTCGATCACCACATACTCGTGATCGGCGTGGGCACCGCCCCCGACCGCCCCCAGGCCATCGAGGGTCGGCACCCCCAGCGCGGCCGTGAAGTTGCCATCGCTTCCGCCGCCGACAGCCACGGCTTCGATACCGGGAAGCAGTTGCCGCGCCACCGCGAAGAGCCCGGCCGCCGCCGACTCCGGCATCGGCGGCCGGCCGACGGCGCCCGTCACCGCGATCTCCGCCCCGTCGAGATGCGGAGCAAGTGCCGCGAAGGCGGCCTCGATGCGCTCCTTCTCCTCGGCCGACTCGACCCGGACATCGACGGTGACGGTCGCCTCCGCGGGCACGACGTTGTCCAGGGTTCCCGCGGCGGCCACCGTCGGGGTCACGGTGGTGCCGATGCCGGGCCGGCCGAGTGCGGCGATATCCAGCACCTGGTGTGCTGCTTCGACCAGGGCATTGACCCCGGCCGCCGGTTCCAGGCCCGCGTGCGACGCCCGGCCCCTGATGGCGACATGGAAGGTGCCGCAGCCCTTACGGCCGGTCTTGAGAGCCCCGCCCTCCGCGGCGCCCTCACCCACCAGTACGGCGCCGCAGGCGAGGGCGCGCTCCTCGATGAGAGCCCGGGAGGAGTGGGAACCGACCTCTTCGTCGGCGGTCACCAGGATCTCGACGCCCGCGCGGTCCTCGGCCAGCGCCACGCCATGGATCGCCTGCACCAGCCCGCCGAGCATGTCGAAGACCCCGGGACCGGTCGCCCGCCCGTCCGCGACCGTGAACGGGCGGCGCGCCAGCGTGCCGAGCGGAAACACCGTGTCATGGTGACCGAGGATCAGGACCTTGGGATCGCCGCCGCCGGACCAGTGGACATGCGGACCGGCTTCGCTCTCGACGAGGACGGCCTGCCCGCCGAGCCGGCGCTCGATGACGGCGGCAACGGTCTTGGCCGACGCCCGCAAGGCGTCGAGATCACGGGAGGGGGACTCGACCTCGACGAGCGTCCTGAGGTCCTCGATCATCGCGTCGATGTCTGCGTTGGCGGTGTGGTGCGGCGTCACGCCGCAAGCGTACGTCGAACGCCGTGCCGGAACGGGCTCACCTGCCCGCTTCCGCGCTTCTGACCCAGGGTTTGGCCGATGCCCTTGACCTCACTACGCGATCTCTAAACCACACTTATCCCCGGAAAGAGTGAAATGTTAGCAAACTCTCTCAGTATGGGGCCGTACGCGCCGAAGGGAGTAACAGGAAGCGGCAGTGAGCCGCTTGGAGCTATCGGGAGATTGTTATGTCACGGATCACGCGGGTGACTGCCTTGGCCGCTCTTGCGGCAAGCACCGCCCTGGGGGGCATGTCGGCGGCGTACGCAGACGCCGGCGCGGCCGGCGGCGCGGCCAATTCGCCGGGAGTGGTGTCGGGCAACGCGATTCAGGTCCCGATCCACATTCCGGTCAATGTGTGCGGCAACACCATCAACATCGTGGGGCTGCTGAACCCGGCCTTCGGCAACACCTGCATCAACGGTCACATCGAGCGCCGGGTGGAGGTGCACCGTCACCACCACGTCAAGCACCACCACCACATCAAGCACGCCAAGAAGAAGCACCACGTCAAGAAGCACCACAACAAGAAGCACCACCACAAGCCGTCCGGTGGCGTGCACACCGGCGGCGGCGGCCTGGTCGACGTCGAGCGCTAGGCCGCTCGCTTGGATCATCTGATCGTTGCAAGCGTGCGTGCACCGCGCCGCGGGCCCGGCCGACGCCGATAAGCGCCCGAACCGCGCGGTGTGGAGGCACTCCCCACGATCACGCATGCTCACCGGCACACGGCCGGGGTCCCGTTCCACGGGGCCCCGGCCGGCGCGTTGTCCGGCCCCTTCCCGCACGGCCGGTCCGCCGCCGCGAGGGACCGAACGCCCGGGCTCACCCGGCAGGCGGACGCTGCGGCCGGAGCCGGAGGGTCAGGATCTGGAACGGGCGCAGCTCGACCGCCACGTCGGAGGTCGGGCCTTCCTCCTCCTCGTGCAGTGGACGCTCCAACAGGTCGGTCACGGTGGCGTGTTGCACGGGGAAGCCGGGGGAGACGGTGCCGGAGGCGCGGCCGCCGTGGGACTCGTACAGCCGCACCACCACATCGCCGCTGCGGTCCTCGGCGAGCTTGACCGACTCGACCGTGACGGCCGGGTGGTCGACGCGGATCAGCGGGGGTACGGGCGGCGCGTCGGCCGTCCTGAGGGGCAGGTTGAGGGCCAGGCCCTCGGCGACCGCGTCCCCGACCCCGGCGCCGGGCAGCAGTGCGTAGGTGAAGCGGTGGGAGCCCTGATCGGTCTCGGGGTCGGGGCTGTGCGGGGCGCGCAGCAGGGTCAGCCGTACCGTCGTGCCCAGCCCTTCGGGGTGCGGGGTGCGGGTCACGTCATGGCCGTAGGTCGAGTCGTTGAGCAGGGCGACGCCGTAGCCCGGCTCGGCGACCCGCAGCCAGCGGTGCGCACAGATCTCGAAACGGGCCGCGTCCCAGCTGGTGTTGGTGTGCGTGGGGCGGTGTACATGGCCGAACTGGATCTCGGCGGTGGACCGTTCGGCGTGCACATCCAGGGGGAAGGCGGCCTTGAGGACCTTCTCGGACTCGTGCCAGTCGATGTCGGTGGTGATGTCGAGACGGTGTGAGCCGGCGCGCAGGGTCAGCTCCTGGGTGAGCCGGGACGCGCCGAACGCCCTGGTCACCCGGACCGTCGCGGACAGCGGCCCGGCCGTGGCCAGCTCCACGGACTCGGCGTCGGTCAGATCGGCGTGCCGGCGGCGGTAGTGCCGGTCGAGGTCCCAGGCGTCGTACTGGGTGGGGTGATCGGGATGCAGCTGGAGCAGATTGCCGCGGGTGCCCGGGGCCAGCACCTCCCGTCCGGCGTGCAGATCGCGTACGGAGGTCAGCAGGCCGTCGGTGTCGATGCGGACCCGCAGCAGGCCGTTGTCGAGGGTGAGGGTGCCCTCGGCGCCGGTCTCCGCCCGTACGTCCGGCGGCGGTGGTGTGGGGGAGTCCGGGCCGGGCGCGCGGACGGGTGCCGAACCCAGTGCGGGTACATGGACCGCGACGGCGGCCGGCCCGCCCGGCCCCGGGGACGGCGCCGGCAGGGCGACGATCTCGTCCCGGGCGTACGGCGAGGCGTTGAACACCGTCGGTACCTCGGCCGCCACCGGCCCGGAACACTCCAGCGCCCCGAGCGCCGTCTCGATGATCCCGGTCAGCTCCGCCTCGACCGCCGCGTACGTGGCCCGGGCCTCGCGGTGGACCCAGGCGATGGACGAGCCCGGCAGGATGTCGTGGAACTGGTGCAGCAGTACGGTCTTCCAGAGACGGTCGAGGGCGTCGTACGGGTAGGCGTACGACGCGTCGGCGCCCGCCCGTACCGCCGCCGTCGCCGCCCACAACTCCGCCTCGCGCAGCAGATGTTCACTGCGCCGGTTGCCCTGTTTGGTCTTCGCCTGCGAGGTGTACGTACCGCGGTGGAACTCCAGGTACAGCTCGCCCGACCAGACCGGCGCCGCCGCCCCGTACTCCTCATGCGCGGCCTCGAAGAATGGGGCCGGCGGCTCGATCTCGACCCGGGGTGAGCCCTCCAGGGACCGCAGCCGGCGGGCCCGCTCCAACATCTCGCGGGTCGGGCCGCCACCGCCGTCCCCCCAGCCGAAGGGGACCAGGGAGCGGGTGGCGCGGCCCTTCTCGGCGAAGTTGCGGGCGGCGTGGGCGAGTTCGCCGGCGTGGAAGCGGGAGTTGTAGGTGTCGACGGGCGGGAAGTGGGTGAAGACGCGGGTGCCGTCGATGCCCTCCCACCAGAAGGTGTGGTGCGGCATCTTGTCGGTCTGGTTCCACGACAGCTTCTGGGTCAGGAACCACTTCGCGCCGGCCAGCCGGGCCAGCTGCGGGAAGGCGGCGGTGTAGCCGAACGAGTCCGGCAGCCAGATCTCCTCGGTCTCCACCCCCAGCTCCTCCAGGAAGAAGCGCTTGCCGTGCACGAGCTGCCGGGCCAGCGCCTCACCGCCGGGCATATTGGCGTCGGACTCCACCCACATCGAGCCGACCGGCGCCCAATTGCCCTCCCGTACGGCCTCCTTGATGCGCTCCCAGAGGTGCGGCTGGTGCTCCTTGACCCAGGCGTACTGCTGCGCCTGCGAGCAGGCGAACACCAACTCCGGGTATTCCTTGGCCAGTTGGGTGACGTTGGCAAACGTGCGGGACGCCTTGCGCACGGTCTCGCGCAGCGGCCACAGCCAGGCGGAGTCGATATGGGCATGCCCGGTGGCCGAGACCCGATGGGCGCTCGCGGTGGCCGGGCGGCTCAGGACGTCCGCCAGTGCGGCCCGGCCCGCGGCCGCCGTGCCCCCGACGTCGTGCAGATCCAGCGCGTCCAGCATGTCCTCCAGGGCCCGCAGGATCTCGTGCCGGCGCGGGCCGTCGGCGGGCAGTTCGTACATCAGCTCCGACAGCACCTCGGTGTCCAGGATCAGCTGCCAGACGGTCTCGTCGAGCACCGCGAGGTCCGCCGAGGCGAAGCGGTAGAGCGGCCGGTGGGGCGCGGTCCGTACATCGCCGAGGTCGGTGGGGCGGAAATCCCGCAGCACCGCCGGGTTCGCGGCGGCCTCCAGCAGCAGCCGCACCTCCTCACCGCCGCTGACCGGCGCGCCGACGGGGAGGTGCCGGTTGCGCGGATGGATGCCCTTGAGCGGCACCCCGTCGGAGTCGTAGAGCAGCCCCTCGGCCTGGAAGCCGGGCCCGTCGCCGCTGAAGCCGGGATCGATGACGGCCTCCACCCGCCGCCCCGCCCACTCCTGCGGCACCTCACCCGCCAGCCGGAACCAGCTGGTGGACCACGGCGGCCCCCAGGGCTCGCCCACCGTGAACGGCTCGTACGTGGCCCGCAGCGCCTCGTCCACCGGCACAGGTTCGCCGGGCGCGTGCCAGACGGCCAGCCGCAGAGGCACCCGCTCCGCGTACTGCGCGGGCCTGATGAACTGCCTCAGCGCCCGCTCCAGGCGCCCCTCCACCAGCAGTCGGTCGTCGTGCACAGCGGCTCCTCACGCTCGTACTCCCCACGCCCAGGGGCGCGGGCGGGCTGCCCGGCGGCAACCGGGTGGGTGCTCCCTCGCGTCCGGGTGCGGCCGGGGTTTCGGGACAGGCTCGGGGTCAGGCATACCCACTGGGGCCCGGCCCGGCCCACCCGGCGCGCGGGCGGCGCACCGGCGACGTGGCGCGCGGAAGCATGGCGGCAGATCGGATGGGCATGCTGACCGTGAGGCTGTTCGAGGCAGAGCGCCGAGGTTCGTTGGGGGCGGGGGAGAAAATGCGTCAGCCTGTGCGGCGCGAGGAACGGGACAGAAGGCAGGAAACGGCCGAGGGGGGCCGCAACGGGGGGACCACCGCGCGAGCGCCACGCGTGCTGGAGCGGAAGGTGCGGCATGCGGACCTGAAAGCGGTCGGTGAGGTGCGCCGGGAGCTGCGCCAGCTGCTGAGCCGCTGGTCGGTGCCGGGGGGCGGCGAGCTCGCCGAGGTCGCGACGCTGCTCACCAGCGAGCTGGTCACCAATGCCCTGGTGCATGCCGAGGGCGGCGCCGTCGTCACCGCGCGGGTCAGCGACCGGCTGCGGGTGGAGGTCCGGGACTTTGTCCCCGGGCGCCCCGAGCCCCGCCCACCGACCACCGACGGGACCTCCGGCAGGGGGCTGATGCTGGTGCGTTCCTTAGCCGACGCATGGGGGATACGCACCGAGAGCCTCGGGAAGAGCGTGTGGTTCGAGCTGGGCGGCGGACCGGCCTGACCCATGGGCGGGGCGTCGGTCGGCGCGGTCCGCCACCGGTCAGCCGAATTGCCGTTCGATCTCGGCGAGTTTCTCCTCCAGGGAATCCAGGCGGGGAATCGTCTGGGTGTCGTCCTCGGCGGTGAGATCCACGGTCCGCGGGGCCCCCGCCGGAGCCCCGACGCCCTCCGCCTCAGCGCCCGCCACGGCCTTGAGAGCCGGGCGGGAGCGCACCGGCGACTCTCCGGTGAGCAGCGGCTGAGGGGTACCGGCTATGGCGGGGTCGGGGCCGGCCACCTCCGCGGCCGCCGCCTGGGGCACCGCCAGTTGCCGGCCGCCGGCCCGGCCGAGACCCCAGCTGCGGTGCTGCCGGTTGATGGCCTTGATGCGGGCCCGGTCGAGCTTGCCCTGCTCGCGCCGGCGGTGCCGGTTCTGCTCCTTCTCCCGCCGGTCCTCGCGGACCTCCTCGACCGCCTCGTCCAGCGTCCGTACGCCCTCCAGCAGCATCAGCGACCAGGCCGCGAAGGTCTCGCGGGGAGCCCGCAGCCAGCGGACGATCCGGATCTGCGGCAGCGGCCGCGGCACCAGTCCCTGCTCGCGCAGCGCCGCCCGGCGGGTCTGCTTGAGCGCCCGGTCGAAGAGCACCGCGGCCGACAGCGACATCCCGGCGAAGAACTGCGGTGCGCCCGCGTGCCCCAGGCCGCGCGGCGCATGCACCCAGTTGAACCACGCCGCCGCGCCCGCGAACGTCCACACCAGCATCCGGGAGCCGAGCGCCGCATCGCCGTGGCTGGCCTCCCGCACGGCGAGCACGGAACAGAACATCGCCGCACCGTCGAGCCCGAACGGCACCAGATACTCCCAGCCCCCGGACAGGTTGAGGTTCTGCACGCCGAAGCCGACCAGCCCGTGGAAGGACAGCGCGGCGGCGACCGCCGCACAGCAGAACAGCAGCAGATAGGAGGCCGACGCGAAGACGGTCTCCTTACGGCGGCGGCGCTCCTCGCTGCGCTCCCAGGAGTCCTCACCGGCGGACCGGGCCGCCGCCCGCTTCCCACGCACCACCAGCGCCGCGGCCGCGAGCACACCGACGAGCAGCAGGGCGCCGGGAACCAGCCAGTCCAGCGATATATCGGTCATTCTCATTCTGGGATCCCTTTGCCTCGGGTACGCGATGTGCGCGACATCCTGACGGACCCCACCCCCGTAACCGAGGCATTCGGAACAAGAAGCCGCCAAGGGGTGTGATGGAGTCACCGGGGAGTCGAACTCGCATTCGTTCGACGGGTGTTGAGTTCGAGAGTTGAGGGCCTGAGGGGGTGTACGGTCCGCCCCCCGACGGCCGGTGAGGCTCCGTCGGGAGCGTTGGCGATCGTCGGGTCAGCGGCCTTCGGTGGCCTGGCGTGGGTGAACGAGGGTCGGCGACGAGCCGGTAGCTGAAGCCACATCAGAATCACTGCTCTCAGGGCAATTTGCCGCGCTGAGGCCGATAACTTCCGAGTCCGGTCCAGGCGTAAAAGAATCCTTCCTGCGTGTTTTTGGAATTAATTGCGCATTCAACTTGACAGTTGATCTTTCCGTGGCACGATGTCGGCCACGCGGGACCCGTTCGTCAACCGGAACAACTCCATCTACTTCACCGCATTTGCCTTCTTGGTCCGCATCCGGCCGGCTATCGGATGTGCGCTTGCTGAGGGGAGTTCATGTGAATGACAGGGATTTGGTGGCATATCTCAGGGATCTCGGAGTGGCCCGGCAGGAGGCCGAGGTGTTTCAGGTGCTGCTTCAGGCCGGGCGCAGCAGCGCCGGGAAGCTGGGGGAGCAACTGGGCTGGGAACGGGAGCGGGTGGAGGAATCCGTCGACCGGCTGATTGACCTGGGGCTGGTCGTCGCCGGCGGCCCGGATCACGCGGCGCCACTGTCTCCCGCTGAGCCGAGCATGGCGCTGGACCGCCTCGTCCATGTCCGGTCGGCCGAGGTCCGGCGGGCCCAGATGGCCGCGCTGCACGCCTATCAGGACTACCGGCGCTGTACCGGTGCGCAGACCACCGATGATCTGGTCGAGGTGGTGACGGGACCGCAGATCGTGGACCGCATATGGGGGTTCGAGAAGGCGGTGGAGTCCGAGGTGATTCGCTTCGATTCGCCGCCTTATCACACGGATGGCGGCGCGAATGACGTCGAGGTGGAGAATCTCCGACGGGGGGTGGAATACCGCGTGGTGTATTCCAGCTCCGCGGTGCGGAACTGTGCCTACTACGCAGTCAATATCGAGCCGTGCATTGCGGCCGGCGAACAGGCCCGGGTGCTGACGACGGTCCCGGTCAAACTCACGGTCTTCGACCGGCGGCTGGCAATCGTCTCGATGTCGTCCGTCGAAGCGGAATCCAATGAGGCCCTTTTGCTGGTGCGGCCGTCGAGCCTGCTGACCGCGCTCCTGGGGCTGTTCGAGACATCGTGGCGCTCCGGCCACCCCATGCACCTCAGTGAGCTGGTGCCGCGCGCATTGCGTCCCGTACAGCGCCGCATCCTGGAGCTCATGGGGACGGGGGTCACCGACGACACCATCGCGCAGCTGCTGGGCATCAGCCGCCGCACCCTCTCCCGGCACACCGAGCGGCTCTACCAACTGGCCGGCGCCACCAGCCGGTTCCAGCTCGCCCTGCACGCCGCCCGCAAGGAGTGGATCTGACGGCCTCCCGGCCCGGCGGGGGAGCAGGGGTTGGGCGCGGGTTGCGCATCTGTGCCACTGACACAGTTGTGCCGCCACTGCGCCTTGGCGGCCGGTACACAAAGGGGGCCCGGGCTTCCGGGCTCCCGCACCCCCTTGGAGTAGCTGTGCCCCTGCGAATATCAAGGCTCGCCACGGTCGTCGCCCTCTCGACGGCGGTCCCTCTGCTCGCCGGTTACGTGTCCTACGCGGAGGACCCGCCGCCCGTTCCCGCCGTCCGTACCTCCGCCCATGCCCTCCCGGGCCGGTACATCGTCGTCCTCAAGGACCGTACGCTGTCCGCCCGTTCGGTGAAGGAGGAGAGCGCCCGCCTCGTGAAGGCGCACGGGGGCACCGTCCGGCAGACCTACGGGACGGTGCTCAAGGGCTTCGCGGCGGCGATGTCCGCCGGCCAGGCGCAGCGGGTGGCGGCCGATCCCGGTGTCGCCTACGTGGAGCAGGACGCCGAGGTGCGTGGTTCCGCCGTCCAGAGCGACCCGCCGTCGTGGGGGCTCGACCGGGTGGACCAGGAAGCCCTGCCGCTGGACAGGAGCTACTCGTACGCCACGACGGCGAGCGGCGTCACGGCGTATGTCGTCGACACCGGTATCCGCACCTCGCACAGCCAGTTCCAGGGCCGGGCGTCCGTCGGGGCCGATGAAGTGGGCGACGGGCAGAACGGACAGGACTGCGCCGGTCACGGCACCCACGTCTCCGGCACCATCGGCGGCAAGGACTACGGCGTGGCCAAGGGCGTCAAGCTGGTGTCCGTGCGTGCCCTGAACTGCCAGGGCAAGGGCTCCTCGTCGTCGATCATCGCGGCCGCCGACTGGATCACCGCCCACGCCGCCAAGCCCGCCGTGGTCAATATGAGCATCAACGGTGGCAAGAACAGCAGCGAGGACAGCGCGATCAAGAAGTCCATCGCCTCCGGGGTCACCTGGGTCGTCTCCTCGGGCAACGACGGCGCCGACGCCTGCGACAACTCGCCCGGCGACATCGCCGCCGCCCTCGTCGTCAACAACGCCACCTCCGACGACCGGCGCCGCTCCGACTCCAACTACGGCCCCTGCACCGATCTGTTTGCCCCGGGGACGGGCATCACCTCGGCCTGGAACACGGGGGACACGGACACCCACGACCTCACCGGCACCTCGATGGCTGCACCGCATGTGACCGGCGCCGCCGCCCTCTACCTCTCCGCGCACCCGGACGCCTCCCCGGCGGAGGTCCAGCAGGCCCTCGTCGACCACGCCACGGACGGCAAGGTCTCCGACGCCGGCAGCGGCAGCCCCAACCGGCTGCTCTTCACCGGCGGCCTGGGCGCGCCCTGACGCTCGCCGCCCCGCGGCGCCCACCTTCCGCCGCACGTTCCGCCCCTTTCCTTTCCCTTCCGTTTCGTTCCGCTCCGTCTTCAGGAGGTACCCCATGCGTTTCGCCCATCTCGCCACCACGGCCGCGGCGGTGGCCCTGACCCTGGTGGCCGCCAGCGCCTTCGCGTCCGAACCCGGGCAGCGCAGCGGTCCGCGCACGACGAAGGCCGCCTCCGCCACGGCGGCGGACGCCTCGCTGCCGCAGTACGACCACATCGTGATCGTGCCGTTCGAGAACAAGAACTACACGTCCATCAAGGGCAGCTCCTCCGCGCCCTACCTCAACTCGCTCGCCGAGCAAGGCGCTCTGTCCGCCAACTCGTTCGGCCTGACCCACCCCAGTCAGCCGAACTACATCGGCCTGTTCTCCGGCTCGATGCAGGGCGTCGACGACGACAGCTGCCCGAACGACTTCTCCACCGGCAACCTTGGTCAGCAGCTCATCGACGCGGGCAAGACGTTCAAGGCGTACTCGGAGGACCTGCCCAGCGCCGGTTACACCGGCTGCAGTAGCGGCGACTACCGCCGTAAGCACGCCCCCTGGGCCGACTTCCCCACGGTCGGCGACTCCGCTCACCACCTGCCGTTCTCCAGCTTCCCCTCGGACTACAGCAAGCTGCCGACGGTGTCGTACGTGGTGCCCGACATGTGCCACGACATGCACGACTGCTCGGTCGGGACCGGGGACAGCTGGCTCAAGGAGAACCTCGACGACTACGCGCAGTGGGCCAAGACCCACAACAGCCTGCTCGTGGTGACCTTCGACGAGGACAACTTCACCTCGGTCAACCAGATCTACACCTCGTTCGTGGGCGCGCATGTGAAGGCCGGCTACGAGTCGCAGCAGCAGATCAACCACTACAGCGTCCTGCGCACGCTGGAGGACATGTACGGCCTGCCGGCGCTCGGCGGCGCGGCGGACGAGTCGGCCCTCGGCGACATCTGGACCTCGGAGTGACCTGACCACGGCCCGGGGCCGCCGTCGTCACCCGGTGGCGGCCCCGGGCCGGCCGGGCCGCACCGCCGGCCGGACCAGATGGAACAGACCGAGCAGCACGAAAGGCGGGGACCTCGACCGTGTACCTGTCCACCATCGAACGAGCACCGAAGGACGGCGCGGGCAGCGCACCGCGTACCACCTTCGCGGCCGTCGGGCGCAATGTTCTGGCGCTGGGCGCCGTCAGCCTGATCACCGACATCTCCGCAGAGATGGTCACCGCCGTCCTTCCTCTCTACTTCGTCCTCACCCTCCAGATGAGCCCGGCCGCCTACGGCCTGATGGACGGCCTCTACACCGGCGCCACCGCACTGCTGCGCCTGGTGGGCGGCTATCTCGCCGACCGCACCCTGCGCCGCAAAGCGGTCGCCGCCGTGGGCTACGGCGTCTCGGCGCTCGCCAAACTCGGGCTGGTGGCGGCCGGTTCCTCGGTGGGCGCGCTCGGCGCGGTGATTGTCGCGGACCGTACCGGGAAGGGACTGCGGAGCGCGCCGCGCGACGCCCTGATCTCGCTCTCCGTGCCCGAACCCGTGCTGGGCCGGGCCTTCGGTCTGCACCGCGCCATGGACAGCGCGGGCGCCTTCGCCGGCCCGCTCGTCGCCCTGGGCCTGCTCTCGGTCATCGGGGCGGCCTCGCCCCGGGCCTTCGGTGCGATCTTCTTCACCAGCTTCTGCATCGCCGTCCTGGCCGTTGTCGTCCTGATGGCGTTCGCCCGTGACCACCGGGCGGCGCAACCCGCCACCCGCACCGTCAGTCCCCGCGCCGTGGGGGACCTGCTGCGCCGGCGCGGCGTCCGCCGGCTGGTGTACGCGGCCGGTCTGCTGGGACTCGCCACCATCGGCGACGGCTTCGTCTACCTCCAGCTGATGCACCGCCAGAGCGTGTCGGCCGGCTGGTTCCCGCTCTTCGCCGTCGGCACCAACCTCGTCTACCTCCTGCTCGCCACCCCGCTGGGCGCCCTCGCCGACCGCATCGGCCGCACACCGATGCTGATGTGCGGCTACGGCATGCTCTTCGCCGTCTACGTGCTGCTGCGCTCCCCGCTCTCCGGCACGGCCGCCACCGTCCTCGTCCTCTGCTGCTACGGCACCTTCTACGCCGCCACCGACGGCGTCCTGATGGCGCTGGCCGGCCCCGTCCTCCCGCCCGCCCTGCGCACCACCGGGATGGCGCTGGTGCAGACCGTCCAGGCGCTGGCCTACTTCGGCTCGTCCGTCGCATTCGGCGCCGCCTGGTCGCAGTGGGGCGCCGGCCCCGCCTCCGCCGCGGCGGCCGGTGCCGTGCTGCTGGCCGTCGCCCTCACCGCGGGTGCACTGGCCCGCCCCCTCGTCGAGGAGACCACCGCATGAACCGGCGCAGCCCCCTGCTCATGGTGACCGTGACCGCGGCCGTCCTCACCGTCCTGGCGACGCTGGCGATCCGGCATGCCGCCCGGCCCACCGCGGCCACCGGCCCGGCCGCCGCCGTATCCGTCGCCCCCGGCCCGCGCATCCTTGCCCGCAGCACCGCCCCCGGCAGCCGCGACCAGCTGATCTCCGTCCGCGCCGACCGGCCCGGGGCGCGACGCGTCACGTCACCGGTCACCTGCGCCCGGGTCTACGCGGCCGGCGGCACCGCCCTGTGCCTGCGTCTGGACGACGGTCTCAAAACCTACCAACTAGCCGTCATGGACGACCGGTTGAAGGTGCGCCGGACCATTCCGCTGGTAGGGGTTCCCAACCGGGCGCGGGTGTCACCCAGCGGCCGGATGGTCGCCTGGACGGTCTTCGTCGCCGGCGACTCCTACAACGGCGGCCGCTTCTCCACCCGGGCCGGCATCCTCGACACCCGTACGCAGCAGCTCATCCCGACACTGGAGGACTGGCACGTCACCCTGCACGGCAAGCCCTACACCGCCGTTGACCTCAACATCTGGGGCATCACCTTCGCCCCCGACGACCGGCACTTCTACGCCACCCTGTCCACCAGGGGGCACCGCTACCTGGTCCGCGGCGACCTCGCCCACCGCACCCTGCGCGCGCTCCGCGCGAACGTCGAGTGCCCCTCGCTGTCCCCCGACGGGACCCGGATCGCCTTCAAATCGGCCCGCGACGACCAGCCCTCCCACGGCTGGCGGCTCTCCGTCCTGGAGGTGGCCACGAACCGGGTCACACCCCTGGCCGAGACGCGTTCCGTCGACGACCAGGCGGCCTGGCTCGATGCGCGCACCGTCGCCTATGCCCTCCCCAAGGGGCGCGGCCGTTCCGACGTCTGGCAGGTGCCGGCCGACGGCTCGGGGGCCCCGCGGGTGCTGCTGCGTGACGCCGCTTCGCCCGCGGCCCTCACCCGCGCGCAGTGACGGCCCTGAGTGGCCGTCAGGTGGTCGCGGTGAGGCGCTGGACGCGGTCTTCGTCGCGGGTGCGCGGGCAGGTGAGGCAGGTGTCGTCGGGGCGCAGTGTGTAGTACATGCAGCAGCTGATGCGGTCCCGGGTGGCCCGGGTCTCGCCCTGGGGGCCGGTCAGCGCACGAAATCCCGCGCTGCCCATGTAGGGGGCGGTGGCGCCGGGAACCAGCCAGTCCAGCGATATATCGGTCATTCTCATTCTGGGATCCCTTTGCCTCGGCTACGCGATGTGCGCGACATCCTGACGGGCCACACCCTGGTAACCGAGGCATTCGGAATGTCTGCGTACCGTGCTGTGACCGTGCGTCCAAGCATCCAACGTGGCGAACGGCTTGAATTGAGTGGCACCCGTCGTCCGGTGTCGTTAGCGTAGGTGTGGTTTCTGCCGTGGCTGATGACTGCCACGAGTAGCTGTGCGGAGAAGAGGAGGTGTGACCGATGACTGTCTTTGTGAGGGGCCTCGCCCGTAATCAGACGTTCGTCAACTCCACCTCTGCGGTGTCCGGCTGACTGTTTACTCCTTACGTGCGCCTGTGAGCGTGCTGCCGGCACCGCCCTTGTGAAGGGTTTCTCTTGAATCTCTCTTCCCTGCCGACCTCTTCAGCTGCGGTGCACCCGCTCGCTCCCTATGGCTGGGACGCGGGCTGGGAGGCCGAGTTCGCCTCCTACCGCGAGCAGGGCCTCCTCCCTGGCCGGGTCGTACGCGTCGACCGCGGGCAGTGCGAGGTCGTCACGCCGGTCGGCACCGTCCGTGCCGATACCGAGTTCACCCTGTCCTGGAATCCCATGAAGGCCGTGTGCACGGGGGACTGGGTCGCGGTCGACCCTGAGGACGGCGATACGCGGTATGTGCGGACGCTGCTGCCGCGGCGCACCGCCTTCGTGCGGTCGTCCTCGTCCAAGCACTCCAAGGGCCAGCTGCTGGCCACCAACATCGATCACGTCATCATCTGTGTGTCCCTCGGGGATGAACTCGACCTCGCTCGCATCGAGCGGTTCCTGGCCCTCGCCCTGTCCTGCTCGAGTGGTGAGGCACTGCTGCGCGGAACGTCGGGCTCCGTGGAGTCCACGGCGCAGCCCCTGGTCGTGCTGACCAAGGCGGATGTCGTGCCGGACGCGGTGACGTTGTCGTATCTCGTGCAGGACGTGGAGGCGACGGCGCCCGGGGTGCCGGTGCTGCCGGTCAGCGTGCGCAGCGGTGACGGACTCGATGTCCTTGCCGCGATGGCCTCCGGCGGGACGTCGGTGCTGCTCGGGCAGTCCGGAGCGGGCAAGTCGACGCTCGCCAACGCGTTGCTCGGCGAGGACACCATGGAGGTCCAGGCCATCCGCGACGTGGACGGCAAGGGGCGCCACACCACGACCACGCGCAACCTGCTGGCCCTGCCGGGCGGGGGTGTCCTGATCGATACACCCGGGCTCCGGGGCGTCGGGCTGTTCGATGCCGAGAGCGGGGTCGGGCAGCTCTTCTCGGACATCGCGGAGGTGGCCGAGCGGTGCCGGTTCCACGACTGTGCGCATGACAGGGAGCCGGGATGCGCGGTGCTTGCCGCGATCGACTCGGGGGAACTGGCTGAGCGGCGGCTCGAGAGCTACCACAAGCTCATGCGGGAGAACCAGTGGATCGTCGCCAAGACCGATGTGCGGGTGCGCTCGGAGCTGCGGCGGGACAACAAGCGCAAGAGGGCCGAGGGGAGGGCGGCCATGGAGGTGAAGAGGGGGCGCCGGCCCTGAGCACGTTCCCGGCGCGCCGGGACGACGACCGCTCCAGGAGCTGACGCCTCCGGCCCCTGGCCGGGCCTGCCGGGCATCCTCTCCGTCGCTGGGACGGGAGGGTGCCCGGCGGAACCTTCGTGATCGCGCTCAGGCTTCCGGGACCAGTGCTGTGGAGCGGATGAGGTCCGCGACCGCCGGCCAGTGGTCCTGCAGGTAGAAGTGGCCGCCGCTGAGGGTTTCGAGGCGGAAAGGGCCCGTGGTGTGGTCTGACCAGGCCCGGATGTCATCGAGTGAGGCCACCGGGTCGGCGTCACCGCCCAGCGCCAGCACGGGGCAGGCGAGTGGCCCGTCACCGCGCGGGCGGTAGGTCTCGCTGGCCTGGTAGTCACCACGGATCAGCGGCAGCAGCAGCGCGCGCATCTCAGGGTGTTCGAGCAGCGCGGTGGCCGTACCGCCGAGCCAGGCCACCTGCTTCGCCAGCCCGGTGTCGTCGAGCAGGTAAGAGGTGGTCAGGCGCACTCGTGAGGGGGCCGGCCGGCCCGACGCGATCAAGGCGAGAGGGCCCTCGGCGCCGAGCCGTTGGGCCACCTCGTAGGCAAGGATCGCGCCCATGCTGTGCCCGAAGAAGACACCGGGTACGCCTGCGGCCGTCTGCCGGTACGCCTCGGCGATGTGGTCGGCCAGCTCGTGGAGATCCGTGACAACCGGTTCGTCGTGCCGGTCCTGGCGCCCCGGGTACTGCACGCCGACGACTCGGACATCGCCTGCGAGCTCGGCTCCCAGGGGCCGGTACACACTCGCGGCGCCTCCGGAATGCGGGAAGCACACGACGTGCGGTGCACGAGCCGTCTCCTGTCCTGAAGGAGAGAGGGTTTTGAACCAACGGGAAGGGTCGGGCATGGTCTCCGTTTCCTTCTCAGGCGGGCGTCTGCTGGGGCAGAGCGGCGATGACCGGGTGGTCCCGATCGATCACGCCCATCTTCGAGGCACCACCGGGAGAGCCGAGCTCGGCAAAGAATTCGGCATTCGCCTGGCGATATTCTTCCCATTCCGCCGGTGTGTCGTCCTCGTAGAAAATCGCCTCGACGGGGCACACCGGTTCGCAGGCGCCGCAGTCCACGCACTCGTCCGGATGGATGTAAAGCGCGCGCTCGCCCTCGTAGATGCAGTCGACGGGGCATTCTTCGACGCAGGCCTTGTCTTTGACGTCGGCGCAGGGCTGAGCGATGATGTAGGTCACTCTACTGCTTCCTTTTTCGGTGTCACCGATGGGGGGATGGCGTCAGATTAATTTGATGCGGAGACTGATATTCGCTTGATCGAGGGCCGAGTAGCAATACGATGCCCGGCCCGCTGAAATGAGCGGGGATCCCGAATTCTTGGAGAGCAGCGCGGAGTGACAGGCCGCCATGACCTCGGCACCCGTGATGCGGCGGTCCAAGTAGCCGGCGTACAGCTGTCCGGCCGAAACCGTCTCCGCGGGAGTGAGGTCGACGATCTCGACTCCCCCTGTTTCCAGGAACTTCCGGATCGCGGTGCCCGTGCCGTGTCGATGGTCCCGGTCGCACTCCTCGTCCCAGCATGTGCGCATGCCGCAGGCGACGGCGAACGCCATCGCCGGCGTGATGAGGCGGATCGTCCCCGCTCGTGCCGCGTCTCCGAGAGCCGTTCCGTCCGGTGTGTGACTCACGGCGATGCGGTAGAGCGAGAACGGGTCCACCACGGCGATTCCGGCGGTCTCCAAGAGTTCATCCTGGACAGCCACGGCGATATCTCCTTGCGAGTGATGCGAAGTGGAATGTGATGCAGCCCGGCGGATGGGATCGCCACCCTTCGGACCGGTGCGCGGACGACGGAAAAACCGACCCGGATGAGCGGTGATCAGAGTCCGTGGAAAATGGGGTCGTTGTCCCCGCAGGGTTCGCCGTCGGGGCTGTTAGAGAACGTGTGGTGCGGACGAGACGGGCGTCGGGTGACCGGGAGTTCGTACGTCTCGATCCGGGTCAGCAGGTCGCGGGGCGCGGTGTTCTGCTCCGATGCCTCGTGATCGTGGCTCACGGGAGTCTCCTCACAGTAGCTTCGTATCCTGGGCCCGACGCACGGGGCAATCAGGAACAGGAAGAAGTCGCCAGGAAAGGGCGAGCGATAACCCCCGGAGGATGACGGCGGAGATGAACGGGCCGTCGGGGTTGCGGATACGGGCTCGAACCGGGCCCGAGACGCTCAGGAAGGACTTGGGCGAAATCCTTGCCCAATTCCGGCTCAAGTGTCAATGGCCTACTGGAAGTCCTGATGACATACAGATGAAGTCCGGTTGCTGGGGAGGTGTTGATGTCACCACTCATCCGGCGGCTCGATCGGTCAGCGGACGGCGCCGGAGTGCGGGGTCGGCCAGTGCCGGCGGGGGCCAGGAGGCGTTCGGGTCGTACAGGTTGGCCCCCGGCGGGACGATCTCGTCGATCCGGTCGAGCGTCGCGTCGTCGAGTGTGACCGCAGCGCCCTTCAACGCGTCCTCAAGCTGTTTCATGGTCCGCGGGCCGATGATCGCCGAGGTGACGGCGGGGTGCGCGGTGACGAAGGCCAGGGCGAGCTCGGGCAGCGTGCAGCCGAGGTCCGAAGCAAGGCCGGCGAGCTGTTCCACGGCCTCAAGTTTGGCCTGATTCACGGGAATTGAGGGGTCGAAGCGTGCCGGGACGATCCCCGCGCGCCCCTTCGAGAGGTCGATGTCGCGTCCCAGGCGGTACTGGCCGGAGAGAAAGCCGAAGGCCAGCGGGCTCCACGTCAGTACGCCCATGCGGTAGCGCTGACAGGTCGGGAGCACCGCGGCCTCGATGCCCCGCGCGAGCAGCGAGTACGGCGGCTGTTCGGTGCGGAAGCGATGCAGATGCCGGCGCTCGGCCACATGGTGGGACTCGATGATGTCCTCGACGGGGAAGGTCGAACAGCCGAAAGCCCGTATCTTCCCCTGCTGCACCAGATCGGTGAGGGCGCCGAGCGTCTCTTCGAGGTCGGTCGAGTAGTCCGGGCGGTGCACCTGGTAGAGGTCGATCCAGTCGGTTCGCAGGCGGGCGAGGCTCTCCTCGACCGCCTTGACGATCCAGCGCCTTGAATTGCCGCTGCGGTTGCGGCCCTCGCCCATCTGGAAGTGGACCTTGGTGGCGAGTACGACGTCGTCGCGGCGGTCCTTGAGGGCTTTGCCGACGATGGTCTCGGACTCTCCTGCCGAGTACATGTCCGCCGTGTCGACGAAGTTGATCCCTTGATCGAGGGCGTTGTGGAGGATGCGGGCGCAGTCGTCGTGGTCCGGGTTGCCCACGGCGCCGAAGTTCATCGTTCCGAGGCAGTAGGTGCTCACCTCGATGCCGGTGGCGCCGAGCGTGCGATAACGCATGTCGTGACTCCGTGGTTGTCGCGCTACTGGGATGAATGGGGATCGCTCGGCGCTGAATACGCACCCCGTACCGGAGGAGTGCGGCAGAGCGGGAGCGGGCGTGGAGGGCCGCCGAGAGCGCTGGAGGGGGGTGGGGATGCGTTCGAGTGCACGAGCATACACATGATCACCTTTTGAACAGTTGGCAGTTGAGGGCGCCGGCGAAACATCGCGCGGCCGATACTGCGCTGTGCTCTTGGCTGAAACAGGCCAGGTGCCACGGAAGGCGGTGCGCGAGTGACCGGACGTGGTCCGGTGCGCTCAACTCCGGGAACCAGCGAACGCGACTCGTTACCTACCGGGAAGCCGGTTTATTTGGAGTGGTGTGCGCTGGCCGAATTTTGGTGAAGGGTCGACTAGATTTCGACCCAAGGGTCGGAGGTGATCGTCGATTCAATAGTTGGCGTTTGAATTCCATAGAGCTGGGAAACCGCACCTGCTGCATACTTATCGAATCCGGACAGAAGCCCTTGTAGTGGACATTTAAAGCGGCATAACGGTGGGAAGTGGCAGGGCGATTCGCTGTTGACACCTGTTGAGAAGTCATGTTTCGATCATCGCCAAGTTGAGCTCCGGGGCGTCACGGAGGATGCGTAAGCCCCGGGAAGTTTTTTTGAATTAATTTGCTGTTTGTTGACGCGGTGCCCGGTGGGGCGAGTCCTGCGGGCGCTTTGGGGCGTCATCCATTCCCGTATGCGCATTCTGCGCATCAATGAAAGGATTCCGTCATCTCTGCTCAGGGCGCTCGGATTTCCGGATGTCCCGTTGATGTGGGATTAACCGATCTCATCGATCCGAATTTGTACAGCGACGGCACTGCGCATGAAATCTGGCGTCAGATGCGCGCGATGGACGGCCTCAGCTGGCACCAGGTGGACGAGCGGCGCGGATTCTGGTCGATCGTCAAATACGCCGACGCGGATCTGGTCCTGCGTGATGCCGCCGCCTTCACGTCGGAGCGGGGGACACTCCTGGACCTCCTCGGCACCGACGACCCGGCCGGCGGTCAGCAGCTCGCCGTCACGGACCCGCCGCAGCACACCGAGCGGCAGGCGCGGCTGAAGAAGGCCCTGGCCGTCAAGGCGGTGGACCGGCAGCGCGACATGATCCGGCCCAAGGTCCTCGACCTGCTCGAACCGCTGGGCGACGGCGGGGTCTTCGACTTCGGCACCGCCATGCTGGGGCTGCCCATGTCGGTCACCGGGACGATGATGGGGCTGCCGGAGGCGGACTGGGCCTGGCTCAGCCGGCTGACCACCGTGTGCATCGCCGCCGACGACCCCGAGTTCCAGGACGAGGGCGGTAAGGAGGCCACGCTGCAGGCGGCCCACCGTGAGCTCTTCGGGTATTTCCAGGACCTCATGCGCCATCGCCGGGAGAATCTGGGCGACGATCTGCTCAGCGTTCTGATCTCGACGCGTTTCGAGGGCCGGCTCATGTCCGCCAGTGAAATCGTGGCGAACTGTTACAGCCTGCTGCTCGGCGCCAATGTCACCACACCGCATGCGCCGACCTTTGTGATGGCCGAATTCACCGGCTCCGACGTGCTGGCGGAATGGGCGGCGCATCCCGAGGTCAACGGCACCGCCTACGAAGAGGCGTTGCGCTGGGCCTCCCCGGTCAACCACATTCTCCGTTACGCCACGCGGGACATCGAGGTACGGGGCACCAAAATTGCCGCCGGAGATGCCGTCGTGGTCTGGCTCGGTGCGGCGAACCGCGATGAAGAGGTGTTCGAGAACAGTCACACCTTCGACATCCGCCGGAAACCCAACAAGCACCTCGCTTTTGGTATCGGGCCGCATTACTGCGTCGGGCACAGCGTCGCCCGGGTCACCATCAGCATCCTCTTCGAGGAACTGCTCGGCCGCTACGAGGAGTTCCAGCCGGCCGGCAAGCCCGAACGGCTGATCTCGAACTTCGCGTCCGGTTACAAGCACGTACCCATCACGGCGCGACGCCGAAAATAAGGGCGCTGCGTGCCCCCGAAAGGTTCTGCATTGTCTGCACACAACCTGCCCGGCACGGTGTGGTACGAGGCGAACCCGGCCCAGAAAGGGCTGTGGGTCCTCGACCAGGTGGAACAACTACGCGTCACGAACCTGATTCCGGCAGTCGTGGAATTCAAGGGACCGATCGACCACGGACTGCTGGTCTCCGCGGTTCAGCGGGTCCTGGAAAGGCATCCGGCGCTGCGCTCCCGGTTCCGGCTGGACATCCAGCACCGGCGGGTCGAGTACCGCACCGACGGCGAGCCCGGCGAAGCCGGATTCATCGACGCGGAGGCGGAGGGCTGGGCGGCGGAGGAACTGATCCGGCTGGTCGATGTGCTGTGCTGGACGCCGTTCGACCTCGGGAGCGAACCGCCGGTCAGGGCCGAGGTGATCAGGGTTGACCCGGCGACCACACTGTTCGTCCTCACCGTGCACCACATCGTCTGCGACGGCTGGTCGCGGAGCCTCCTCATGGCGGAGATCGCCACCGTGTACCGGGCGTTGGCGGACGGATCCGAACCCGTGCTCAGCTCGCCGCCGCACCCCAGTGAAGTGATCACCATGATCGGGGCGGGCGAACTCGACGAGCGCCTGCCCGATGCCGCCGAGCGTCTTCGCAGCGCACCGATCGAGGTTCAGCTGCCGTTCCGGCGGGACACCGACGACACGTCACTGGCCGGCGACACCATGGCCGTCCAATTCGACGAAGACCTCACCAAGGCCCTTCTGACGGCAGCGGGAGAAGAGGGCTGCACCCCCTTCATGACGGTCGTCGCCCTGCTGGCCGGCACCCTCGCACGGGCCGGTGACCAGCGGGACTTCCTCTTCGCCTTCGGCTGGCCGGGGCGCGGTGACCCGGCCATCGCCGAGGCGATCGGAATGTTCATGAACACCGTCATGATCCGGGTGACGCTCGATGACACCACGACCTGGCGCGAGCTGCTGCGGAACGCCCGCATCGGGGCGATGGAAGCCTTCATCGACGGCGACGTGCCCCTGGACGCCGTGACCGGTGCGGTCCGGCCGGAGCGCGATGTCATCTGGCCACCGCTGTCGACGGTGCTCGTGAACATGGCCGAGGTCCCCGGGGACATGGAGATCGCCCCGGGCGTGGTGGGCCGGCTCCAGCCGCTGCCCTCTCTGCACATGAAGTACGACCTCGGTCTGTTCGTCCGCCTGAACAAGGAGTCCGGCCGTGAGCGGCTGGAGCTCTCCGTGGACTACACGAAGGCCCTGTACGACCGCGACGCCGTGTCCGATTTCCTTGCGGACCTGCGTCGGTACGCCCTTGCCCTTTCTCACTCCCTGGAGGAAACCGTGACCGAGCCGTCCGCCGCCGAGGCAGATCTCTCCACCCCCGAGGCGCGCACCGAGCTCGTGCGCTCGCTGTGGAAAGAGGTTCTCCACAACGACGACATCGCCGACGACGTCAGCTTCTTCGACGTGGGCGGCGACTCGCTTCTCCTCATCGTTCTCGTCGAGCGCCTGACGCAGGCCTCGGGGCGGGTCGTCAAGACGATGGATCTCTTCCGCGCGGGAACGGTACGCGGACACGCCGAGCTGCTCGCCGGCCCGTCCGCGAACGCGGCGTCCGGTTCCGCCGGCAGCGCCCGCGACCGACTGCTCGGCGCCGCGCGGGCCGGTGGCCAGGACTGACCAGGCCGCATCCCGTGGGTCATCGCCACCGCCCCGTCCTCTTTGGAGACTGACCAATGACGCTTGATGATCTCGCCTCCGCCGTTCTGGGCACGGATGCGGACACCGCGAGTTTCTCGACGCAGAGCTTCATCGAGCTCGGCGGGGACTCGCTTCGCGCCATGCGCCTGGACGCGATGGCCCGAGAACAGCTCGGCTTGCACTTACCCCTGAAGGCCCTGCTGGGCGGCGAGCCCCTGACGACCGCCCTCGGCCGGGCGGAAGCCGTTGCCGAAGGGCCGGTCGCGACCGCGGCGGCCGACGCTTCGGTGGGGCAGGATCCGAACGGGCTCTCGCACACACAGCGCGGCATGTGGCTCATCGAGACCATCACGGGTGGCTCCCCCTACAACCTGGTCTTCACCGCCTTCGTTGACGAGGGGAAGCTGGACCTCGGCACCTTCCGTGCCGCGGTCGCCGCGACCATCGCACGCAACGAAGGGCTGCGCACCGTCTTCGAAGAGGGCGCCGAGGGTGTCGTACGGAAGGTCCTCGACGAGCACACCCCGGATTTCCGCACCTTCACGCACGACGGCGACCCGGCCGACTTCGAGGAGTACGTACGGCGGACCACGGACGAGGAGTCGCGCCGCCCCTTCGATCTCAAGGCCGCACCGGCCGTACGGTTCCTGCACTTCGCCGACCCGACCGGGCGACAGGCCGTGGTGCTCACGGCCCATCACATGGTGCTGGACGGCTGGTCGGTGGGCCTGACCCTCAAGGAGATCTTTGCCCACTACGACGAGCTGGAGGGCGGCGCGCCCGCAGCCCTCGGCCCCGGAGTCTCCCCGGGCGCCCTCATCCGCAGCCAGGAAGAGCAGCGGGCCGGCGGGCAGTGGGACCGCGACGCGGCCTTCTGGTCGGGCCACCTCACCGGGGTCCCCACGGTGCTCGAACTGCCCGCCGACCGTCAGCGGCCCCCCGTCCAGGATGCGGCGGGAGCCCGCGTCCCGCTCGACCTCGGCACCGGCGCGACCACGGAGGTCGCCGGGCGCGCCCGGGAACTCGGCATCACACCGTTCGCTCTGCTGCTCGGCGCCTTCGGCCTGACGCTGAGCCGGACCACCGGTGCCCGCAGCCTGCTCATCGGTGTACCGCTGCTCGGGCGCGGCACCAGCGAGCTGGAGCGTCTCGTCGGCGTCGCGGGCAACCTCGTACCCGTCCGGATCGACGTGGACGACGACACGACGACGGCGGACTACCTTCGCTCGGTGCAGCGGTCCCTGACGCTCAGCATCGACGCCGGACAGCTGCCCTTCGAGGAGCTGGTCGCCCGGCTGGGGCTGGAGCGGAGCGTCGGCTGCCACCCCCTCGTCCAGGTGTGCTTCGGCATGCACGACCAGCTGGTGCCGCAACGCCTGACGACCCGGACGCTGGACGTGCGGATCGAAGAGGGCCACGGCGGTGGAGCACAGTTCGACCTGACGCTTCTCGTCGGCCGGTCGGAGCCGTCGCTGGCCGGGCATGTGGAGTACGCGACCGCGGTGTGGAACCAGGCGGAGGCCGGCGGATTCATCGCCGACTTCCGGGCCGCGGTCGACCAACTGGTCGGCGCTGACCTGGCGTTGGCGGAGGTGCGCTGCCTCTCGGAGGAGCGCCGGGCACAGCTCGCCGCCCTCAACGCGGTCCGCGAGGAGTTCCCCACCACGTCCCTGGACGAACTGTTCCGGGAGACGGCCCGGCGTTTCCCCGACGCCCCCGCCGTCCGCGACGGGTCGGTCGAGCTGACGTACGCCGAGCTGGCCTCGGCCGTGGCCGAGCAGGCCCGGCTGCTGGCTGAGGCCGGTGTCCGGGCGGGGGACACGGTGCTGGTCGGGGTCGAGCGTTCGGTCGCCGAGGTGGTGGCGGTCCTCGGCACCCTGACGGCCGGTGCCGCGTATGTCGGCGTCGACCTGAGCCTCCCCGCGGCGCACACCAGGCTCATCGTGGCGAAGGCCGCACCGGCAGCGGCCCTGGTCGCGCCCGCGTCGGCCGGTCACGAAGGGCTCCGGGGCGTCGGCCTGGTGCCGACCTGGGAGGCGTCCTGGTCCGCCACGGCCGCCGAGCCGGCGGAGCTGCCCGAGGCCGACCCGGCTCGACAGGCGTACATCGCGTTCACTTCCGGCTCCACCGGCGAGCCCAAGGGCGTCAGCGTTCCGCACCGCGCCGTCATCCGGCTGGTCCACGAGGCCGGTTACGTACGGACCGGGCCCGGCGAGACCATGCTCCGGCTGTCGCCGCTGGCCTTCGACGCCTCCACCCTCGAACTGTGGGCCGCGCTGCTGACCGGCGCCACGCTGGAGATCTACCCGGCCGAGGCGCTGCCCTCGCCGACCGAGCTGGGCGCCTTCCTGCAGGCACGCAAGGTGACCGTCGCCTGGCTGACCGCGGGCCTGTTCCGCCTGGTCGAGGAGTTCGCCCCCGCCTCGCTCGGCTCCCTCAAACAGCTGCTGACCGGCGGTGACGTCGTACCGCACGACCACGCCGCCCGCGCCCTGGCGCGCCACCCCGAACTGGTCATCACCAACGGCTACGGACCGACCGAGAACTCCACGTTCACCACCACCCACACGGTGCGCCGGCCCGAGGACATCTCCGGGCCGCTGCCGATCGGCACGCCCACCCCGGGCACGCGGGTCTACGTACTCGACGGCCGCGGGCGGCTGGTCCCGCCCGGCGCGGTCGGTGAGCTCTACACCGGCGGTGCGGGACTGGCCGACGGATACGTGGGGGACGAGGCGGAGACCGCCCGGCGGTTCGGGCACTTCTCGCCCGACGTCCAGGAGCGGCTGTACCGCACGGGTGATGTCGTCCGGCTCGACACCCAGGGGCGGCTGGCCTACCTCGGCCGTTCCGACGACCAGGTCAAGCTGCGCGGCTATCGCATCGAACTCAGCGCGATCAGCGACGCGTTGAAGTCCCATGCCAAGGTCAAGGACTCGGTGGTCGTGGTCACCGGCGACAACAGCGCCGAGAAGCGGCTCGTCGCAGCCGTCGTACCGGCCCCGGACGCCGAACTCGGCACCGGCGAGCTGCGTGACCTGCTCGCGGGCACCCTGCCCGCGTACATGGTGCCGACGCTCTGGGCGCTCGTGGACAGCATCCCGGTGACCCCGAACGGGAAGGTCGACCGGAAGGCCCTGGTGGCAGTGGCCGTCCCCGCCGGGCAGTCCGCCCCCGCCGCGGCGGCCGCGCATCCGGCGGCCGACGACGCCCTGGCGCAGATCTCCACCCTCTTCAGCGACGCCATCGAGCGCACGGGCAGCCGCTCGGGCAACGTCCCCCAGGAGATCGGTGACGACACCGACTTCTTCGCGAGTGGCGGCAGCTCGCTCGGCGCCGTGCAGTTGATCCGGCTCGTCAAGGAGCGGCTGGGCGTGACGCTGAAGCTGCGCGACATCCTGCTGACGCCGACACCGGCCGGCGTACTGCAGCTGGTCGAGAAGGCAAGGAACAAGTGAGCGGCACGGTGACGAACAGGGGGAGCGCGGACATGACCGCGGAACGCGCGATAGCTGTCGTGGGAATGGCCTGCCGGTATCCCGGCGCGGCTGACGTACGCGAGTTCTGGGACATGCTGCGTGCCGGCGTCGAGGGGATCACCCGCTTCGACAGCGACGACCTCGTCGCGAAGGGCGCCGACCCCGGCCTCGTACGGCGTCCGGAGTTCGTACCCGCCAAGGGGGTCCTGGCGGGTGCTCAGAACTTCGACTGGCCGTTCTTCCGGTACAACCGGGCGGACGCCGCGAACATCGATCCGCAGCAGCGGGTCTTCCTCGAATGCGCCTCGACCGCCATCGACGACGCGGGGCTCGATCCCGGCCGGTTCTCCGGGCGGATCGGTGTGTACGCGGGATCCGACCGCACCCTGCTGGACGCGGGTGACGGGATCAGCCCGCTGGTCCGTGTCGTCAGCCACGAGAAGGACTTCGTGGCCACCAGGGTGGCGTACAAGCTGGGACTCCGCGGACCGGCGGTCACCGTGCAGACCGCCTGTTCCACCTCGCTCACCGCCATCCACATGGCGACCCAGGCGCTGCTCGGCGGCGAATGCGACGCGGCGCTCGCGGGAGGTGTCGCCGTGTCGCCCCTGGGGGAGTGGGGCTACCTCCACGAGCAGGGCAGCGTGCTCTCGCCCGACGGCCACTGCCGCCCGTTCGACGCGCAGGCGGCCGGGACCATTCCCAGCGAGGGCGTGGGGGTCGTCGTCCTCAAGCGCCTGACCGACGCGCTGCGGGACGGCGACCGGATCGCGGCGGTCATCCGGGGTTCGGCACTCAACAACGACGGATCGGACAAGCTCGGCTTCACCGCGCCGTCCATCCCCGGCCAGAGCGAAGTGATCCGGCACGCGCACCAGGTCTCCGGCGTCAGCCCCTGGGAGATCGACTACGTCGAGTGCCACGGCACGGCCACCCCGATGGGCGACCCCGTGGAGGTGGCCGCGCTGACCGACGCCTTCGGCATGCTGCCCGAGGACCACACCACGACGTGGCTCGGCGCGGTCAAGAGCAACATCGGCCACACCAGCGCGGCCGCCGGAGTCGCGGGCTTCATCAAGACGGTGCTGATGATCGAGCACCGCGAGCTGGTGCCGACCCTCCACTTCACCGCGCCCAACCCGCTGCTGGACCTCGATTCCTCCCCGTTCCGGGTGTGCACCGAGACCGGGCCGTGGCCCGCGGGCGGGACGCCCACCGCGGCGGTCAGCGCCTTCGGCGTGGGCGGTACCAACGCCCATGTCATCCTCCAGGCGGCCCCCGTGCGGGAGCGGCCGGCCACCCCGTCCGGACCGCACGTCCTCACCTTGTCGGCGGCATCGCCCGAGGCGCTCGGCCGGCTGCGCCAGGACCTGGCCGGTCGTCTGGAGTCCGGAGGCACCGTCGAACTGGCTGAGGTCGCACGCACGCTGGCGGACCGACGGCGCTTCGCGCACCGGCAGGCGGTCGTCGCGCAGGACCGGGCCCAGGCGGCCGAGCTGCTGCGTGACGCGTCGCAGCCCGCCACGGCCAAGTCCCTCTCGCAGGTGGCGTTCCTCTTCCCCGGCCACGGAGTGCTGCGACACGCGGCGGGCGTGCCGGCCCATCGGCTGCTGCCGGAGTTCCGCGCGCGGTTCGACGAGATCAGCGAGTTCATGCGGAGCACGTACGCGCTGGACCTCTCGCCGATCGTGACCGAGACCGACGTGCCGCCCGAGTGGTTCAACGACCTGGCGCATCAGCAGGTGGGGCTTTTCGCGATCGGCTACGCGCTGGGGCGGCAGCTGGGTGAGTGGGGGATCAAGCCCGCCGCCCTGTTCGGCAACAGCGTCGGTGAGTATGCGGCCGCCGCCCTCGCCGGGGTCTGGTCGCCGACGGACGCGGCCGGCCTGGTCTACGAGCGGGCGCAGGCGATCCACGTCACCGAGCCCGGCCGGATGGTGGCCGTCAACGCGCCCCTGGACGAGGTGGCGCGCCGCGTCCGCCTGGACGGCCAGGTGGCGGTGTCGATGATCAGCCGGGGCGGGGTGGTGCTCTCCGGACCGGCGGCGGAGATCACGGAGCTGCTGGAGGGCGACGCCCTGAAGGGCCTGGACCTGCGCTTGCTGAACGTCGACCGAGCCGGCCACGGCCCCCTCCTGGCACCGGTGTCCGACCGGCTGACGGAGCTGATCACGGCCACCCACACGCAGCTGCCCACCCTGCGGCTGGTGTCGGACCTCACCGGCGACTGGGCCGACCCGGAGGCCGTGTGCGGTCCCGAATACTGGGCGGAACAGGTCTGCCGGACGGTCCAGCTGGACGGTGCCATGCAGACGCTGCTGGGGACGGACTGCGACACGTTCATCGAGCTCGGACCGGGCAGCACGATGCTCGGCGCGCTGCGATTCCGCGAGGAGTGGGACCCGTCCCGCCACACGGGCGTGCCGATGCTCGGCCGGCCCGAGGACGGCGAGAGCGGACTGCTCCGGGCGTTGGGCACGCTGTGGGAGCACGACCTCGACGCCGTGGAGGGGACACTCGCGGGCAGCGGAGAGCGCCCGCTGCGCTGCTCCCTGCCGGGGCACCCCTTCGCCGCACAGGACCCGCGGACCGAGCAGCCGCGCCCCGCGTCCGGGAGCGACCGCCGGACAACCGCCGCCGACCGCGGGCTGTCGATGCACGCACAGGTGGAAAAGCTGTGGTGCAGGGCGCTCGGAGTGTCCTCGGCGTCCGCGGCGGACAACTTCTTCGCCCTCGGCGGCGAATCGCTGATGGTGCTGAACCTGATGTCCCAGCTCCGGGACAAGGGCGGAGTGGTCATCTCGGCCGCCGAGTACCTGCGGAACCCCACGTTCGGGCATCTGCTGGAACTGGTCGAGCAGCAGTGGGACGCCGGCACTCCGGCGCCGCCGGTGGGCGTCGCCGTACTGCGGGAGGGCACGGGCAGGCCCCTGTTCCTGGTGGCCGATGCCGCCGAATCCGCGCTCAGTTACCGCGAACTCGCCGAGCATCTGGACACGGATCGTCCGGTGCTCGGGCTGGAACCGCGGAGCGCGAACGCCTCGCGGATGTCCGTCGAGAACGTCGCGGCCCACCATGTCGAGGCGCTGCTGCGGGCGCAGCCCTCCGGGCCCTACACCGTCGGCGGCTGGTCCTTCGGCGCTGTGGTGGCGCACGAGATAGCGCGCCAACTCACTGCCCGGGGCGCGGACGTCGACATGCTGGTCTGCCTCGATGCCTACGTGCCGGGCCGGGCGGGCCGGCCCATCGGTTCCGACGCCGGGTTCGTCCTCGGGCATCTCCGCCTCATGGCGAGCGCCGCACTCGGCCTGGGCCAGGTCGGGGCTCAGGCCCGGCGCAACCCCGCCCTGCGCGGGCTGCTGCTGGACAAGTTCCGGGTGCTCTCCCGCTACCGGCCACAGCCGGTCACCTGCCCAGCGGTGGTGCTCAAGGTCGAGGTGGACCCACGGGAGGCGGAGCTGCTGCGCCGGAGCATCCGGGGCCTGTACGCAGGCGGGGTGACAGTCCGTCCGGTGGGTGGCGATCACTGGTCGATGCTCCGGAAGCCACATGTACCAAAACTCGCCGCGGCGCTGCTCGGAGCGCTCCGGCAGGACGCGCCCTCGGAAGAAGGAACAGCCCATGACACTCGATGACACCGAGGGCGGGGCCAAGACGCTCGCAGCGGAAACGGCGCCCTCGGCGAAGCCTTCGCTCCTGCGCAACCGGTCCTTCCAGGCCCTGTGGAGCAGCGAGGTCTTCGCCGGGCTCGGTGAGCACTCGGCAGCGATCGCCTACCCGCTGCTGATCCTGGCCAGCTCGGGCTCGGCCGCCTTCGCCGGGGCCGTCGGCTCCGCCCAGCTGCTGGCGAACGGCCTGATGTCGTTCTGGGGCGGCATCCTCGCGGACCGGGTGGACCGCAAGCGGCTGATCCTGTGCTGCAACGTGGTCCGGGCGCTGCTGCTCGGGCTGTTCGCCGTGCTGCTCTTCATGGGGCCGGTCAACGTCTTCGTCACGTTCGGCATCGCGATGGTGTCGGCCTCCTGCTTCGGCCTGTCGATGCCTGCCGGCATGGCCATCGCCAAGCAGCTGGTGCGGCCGGACCAGGTCACCCAGGCCACCGCGCAGAACCAGATCAGGCTGTACGGCGCGATCATGGCCGGCCCGTCCATCGGAGGCGCCCTGTACGGTGCGGCCCGCGCCCTGCCCTTCCTCGGGGCGTGCGTCTCCTTCGTGACCTCCACCTTCCTGATGCTGTTCGTCAGGAGAACCCCGCGGACGGCGTCCGCCGCCCTGGACAAGAAGGAGCTGCTCGGAGGGCTCCGGTACCTCATCCGGGACCCCGTGCTGCGCCCCGTGACGATCGCCACGACCTTCTCGAACATGGCCTTCAACCCCACCGGTATCTCACTGGCCGTCGCCGCCACCGGCAAGGCCCGGGGAGCGTCGGAGTCGTTCATCGGCCTGACGATGTCGGTGGCCGGAAGTGGGGCGCTCATCGGCGCCCTGCTGGCCGGGACGGTCATCAAGTACGCGCGCCCTTCGGTGATCTTCATCGCCGGCTACTGGATCGGCCCGGTCATGGCCGTGTTGCTGATGACGGTCCCCGGGGTCCTGCCGCTCGGCATGCTCGTCGCCTGTGTGTACATCCGGGGCCCGCTCATCCAGGGGGCGTACCAGACGTACATCGCCAACTGTGTGCCGGACGAACTCCAGGGCCGCGTCATCGGAGCGATGCTCTTCGTCACCACGATCATCTCGCCGGTCGGCGTGCTCGCGATCGGATCGATCTTCGATGCCTGGGGCCCGGTCTGGGTTTTCGCCACCATCGCCGCGATCGCCGCGGTGGGATCGCTGCCGGCCCTGGGCCGGAGCATCCGGACGCTGACCTCGATCGAAGAAATTCCTCAACGACAGACCGCAAAGGACGTGTTATGACACAGGACATCACCGAGGTGCCGGAGAGCGGCGCAGCCGACGAGCCGCTCCCGCCGGAGTTCTTCACGGAGCCTCTTGAGGACCGCTACGGACGGTACGCCGAGCTGCGTGAGCAGTGCCCGGTCCGCGCCATCAACCACCCGCCGGGCGCCGAAGCCTACATCGTGTCCGACTACCACATGGCCCTTGAGGCGTTCGGCGATCCCCGGATCTCGAAGTCGCTCGACAACACGCCGAAGTGGTTCCGCGACCAGCTGTACGACAACAGCCCCGTGCAGTCCCGCAACATGCTCATCGCGGACGGCGCCGAGCACGCGCGGCTGCGCAGGCTCGTCAGCAAGTCCTTCGTGCCCCGTCGCATGGAGAAGATCCGGCCGCGCATCCAGGAGATCGCGGACGACCTCATCGACAACTTCCCCGAGTCGGGCACGCTCGACCTGGTGGAGTTCGCCCGGATCCTGCCGGTCATGGTGATCTTCGAGTACCTCCGGGTGGACCTCAAGGACCGGGAGATGCTCTACAGCTGGTCGTCCATCCTCGGCGGCGCCCCCTACGCGGACGAGGAGAGCAACAGGCGTCTGAAGGAGGTCAGTTCCCAGTTCGAGCAGTACATCCTCGACCTGCTGGAGTCCCGCCGCTCCGACATGGGCGAGGACCTCGTGAGCCAGTTGCTGCGGGCGGCCGAGGAAGAGGGCCGGTTCACCATCGAAGAGGTCGCCTCGACGATGTCGCTGCTGATCATCGCCGGGCAGCGCACCACCACCAGCCTCATCTGCAACGGCACGCACGCCCTGCTCACCCACCCCGACCAGCTGGAGCTGCTGAAGGCCCAGCCGGAGCTGGTGATCTCGGCCGTCGAGGAATTCCTGCGCTACGAGTCGCCGGCCTACCGCGGCACCCTGCGCGTCGCGGCCCAGGACATGGAGATCAACGGGGTCGAGATCGGCAAGGAGTCGTTCGTCCACCTGATGATCGGCGCCGCCAATCGTGATCCCAAGGTCTTCGAGGACCCCGACCGGTTGGACATCACCCGTCAGGAGAACCGTCACCTCGCCTTCGGTCACGGCCCGCACTTCTGTCCCGGGGCCCCGCTCTCCCGGCTGGAGGGTCACCTGGTCTTTCCCACCCTGCTGCGGCGGCTGTCCGGCCTCACCCTGGACCCGGAGAAGGAGCCCCAGTGGGTGGCCGACAACTCGGTCGGCCGGGGCCTCACCTCGCTGCCCGTGAAGTACGACCGCCGTCTGCCGAGGGACGCCGGTGACGCCGCAGCCTCCGGCTGCCCGATAGCCCACGGGAGCGTGTGACCCATGAAGATGCTTGTACTGGGCGGGACCCTCTTCCTGTCGCGCGCCATCGCCGAGGAAGGCGTGCGGCGCGGCCACGAGGTCGTGTGCGCGGCCCGCGGCACGTCGGGCGAGGTCCCCGAAGGCGCCACGCTCGTCAAGATCGACCGTGACCGGCCGGACGGACTGGAGCCGTTGGCCGGGCAGAAGTTCGACGCCGTCGTGGACGTGGCCGCCATGTCGTACCCGTGGGTGCGTGACGCGCTGAGCGCGCTCGGCTCGCAGGCCGGCCATTGGACGTTCATCTCATCGATCAACGTGTACGCCGACGCGGTGGCCACCGGCCAGAACGAGGACGCGGCGCTGCACGAGCCCGTAGAGAGCGGCGCCGACCAGGAGGTGCGGATCGAGCACCCCCATCTGTACGGCTCCATCAAGGTGGCCAGCGAGAACGCGGTGCGCGAGGCGATGGGCGACCGTGCGTTCATTGTGCGCTCCGGGCTGATCGTGGGCCCGGGGGACCTCTCCGACCGGTTCGGCTACTGGGTCGCGAGGATCTCGAAGGGCGGCCGGGTCGCCGTACCGGACAGCCTCGGACAGCCCACGCAGTACGTCGACGTACGCGACATGGCCGCCTGGATCGTCGACGCGGGCGAACGCGGGCTCGGCGGCACCTACAACGGTGTCGGCCCCACCCGCCCGTTGGGCCAGGTCCTGGCCGACATCGCCGCGGCGGTGGGCCCGCCGGACACCGAGCTGGTCCCGGTGCCCGAGGACCAGCTGGAGTCGGCCGGGGTGCAGGTATGGCGCGGTGACAAGTCGCTGCCGCTGTGGGTGCCACCGGTGGACTACGGATTCATGGCGCACGACCACGCCCGGTCGGCCGCGGCCGGCTTCCGGCATCGCCCGTTCGCGGAGGTCGTCGCGGGGGTCCTCGCGCACGAGCGCGAACTGGGCCTGGACCGCGAGCGCAAGGCAGGGCTCACTCCGGCCGAGGAGGCCGAGCTGCTGGAACGGGTGAAGGGGGGAGAGTCTTGAACGCGGGTTCTTGGCGGCGCATCAGTGAAGGCAATCCGCAGCAGGCCGTCCTGGCGGTCGACTTCGACTCGACGGCGCGACCGGAGGCGGGATTCCGCCAGTTCGCGGCACTGCTGAAGCCGGACCGGGAAATCTGGCAGACCACCCAACCGGACTACGCCGACCAGGAGTTGGTGTCCGCCGAGAGCTACCTCCAGGGGTGGCGGGAGCTGCCCGAGGGTGTGCGCGGCCACGTGGACACCGTCATGGGCTACTGCGTGGGCGGCGTGTTCGCCGCGGCGCTGGCCGACGAGATCGCCAAGGATCAGGGCACCAGGCCGGCCCTTCTGCTGTTCGATCCGGAACCGGTTGACCAGATGTCCCTGTACCGCGACTTCAAGAAGACGGTCGACACGATGTCGATCCTGTCCGAGGAGGAGCGGGAGGGCTACATCGCGGAGGCGCGGGCCCTGTGTGAGACGGCAGGGGAGGGCTTCGACTCCCTCGCCCGCCAGGTGATCAAGCTGTACGAGACCGCCGCGGGTGTCGCATTCGAGCGGCTGGAGTTCGATGAGGAGACGAGTGAGGACCTGCTGGGGCTCTTCCGCTCGTATGTCTCCTATCTGTTCGCCGCCCGGCAGCTGAGCCCCGAGGAGAGCTGGGGCACGGCCGGCGCGCTGACCTCGGCGCAGTCGAGCCCCGGCGCCCCGCACGCCCTCTGGGAGCGGAGCTTCCCGGTCGGCACCGAGGAGATGCTGAGCAACCCGGACGTGGCCGAGGCCACGCACCGCTTTCTCCAGGAGCGCGGAGCATGACCGCAACGGAGATTCGAGTGGAATACACGGACTCTGATCCACAGGACGCCTCCGCCCCGCGCGAGGTCGCCATCAGCGCACTCCTTGAGGCTGTTACGGCCGACTGGACCGATCTCGCGGTCGCTGTCACCGCTGCCTATCAGCACAGGATGACGGCGGCCCGCGATCTGGTGCTCGCTGTGGACTCCGGGGCGGTGCGGCTGACCGTCGAACCCACGACGACCGTCGCCGACCTGGTGGCCCGGGTACGGGAACTCCGGGGCCGGGCGGGCGAGTCCGCGCAGCCCGGGGACGACGCGCCACCGGTCAGTGCCCAGGTCTTCCTCGCGGACGACACGGCGCCCGTGGAGGGCCTGGCCTTCCACTTCGCGCACCGCGAGGGAGTGTTGTGGGCCGAGGCCAAGGGCCACCCCGACCGCTTCACGCACCAGCAGCTGGCCGAACACACCAGTCGTATCGGCCACTTCGCCGAGCGTCTGGCCGGGGCGGGTCCGGCTGCCGGGGTGGGCGAGGTGGACCTGCTCACCCCGGCGGAACACCACCGGATCATGCATGAGTGGAACGCCACCGCGCACGAGGTTCCGCAGCTCACGCTTCCGGAGCTGGTGGAGGCCAACGTCGCCGCCCACCCCGACCGGCTCGCCCTCACCCACTACGACGAGCGGCTGACCTATGCCGAGCTGGACACGCGGGCGAACCGGATCGCCCGGCTGCTGATCGGCCGTGGCGCGGGCGCCGGGGACATCGTGGCGATGGTGCTGCCCCGCTCGATCGACTACGTCGTCACGGCACTGGCCATCGTCAAGACGGGTGCTGCCTACCTGCCCGTGGACACCGGCTATCCGGTGGAGCGCATCAACCAGGTGCTCTCCGACGCAGGCGTCTCGCACGTGGTGACCATTGCCGCGCTGTCGGACTCCGTCCTGGTGGCCGCCGAGCAGATGGTGCTCGACGACGAGACCACCCGGACCCGCCTGGCGGCGGCCGACCCGAGTGCGCCGGCCGACGCCGACCGGCGGGCCCCGCTCACTCCCGACGCTCCGGCCTATGTGCTCTACACCTCGGGCTCCACGGGGCGTCCCAAAGGCGTGGTGGTCGCCCACCGTGCGATCACCAACCGGCTGCACCACATGCAGCACCAGATCCCGCTGGGTCCCGACGACCGGCTGCTGCAGAAGACCCCGGCCGGGTTCGATGTGACGGTGCGTGAGGTCTTCTGGCCGCTGCTGGCGGGGGCGTCGATCGTGGTCGCCGACCCCGACGGGCACCGCGACCCGGCCTACCTGGCCGAGACCATCGTGGCCGAGAACATCACCATCGCCCACTTCGTGCCCTCCGGACTGAAGGTGTTCCTCCAGGAACCCGACGCGGCCAAGTGTGTGAGCCTGCGCCGTGTCGTGTGCGGTGGCGAGGCGCTGCCCGCCGAGCTGCAGGCGTGGTTCGCCTCCGTGCTGGAGGCCGACCTGTTCAACGTCTACGGCCCCACCGAGGCCGCGGTGGATGTCACCTCGATGCTGTGCCCGAGGAACCCCGAGCCGGGACCGGTGCTGATCGGACGTCCGGTCTGGAACACCTGGCTGTACGTCCTCGACGAGCAGCGCCGGATGCTGCCCCCCGGGGTGACCGGTGAGCTGTACCTCGCCGGTGTGCAGCTCGCCGAGGGATATCTGGGCCGGCCCGAACTGACCGCCGAGCGCTTCCTCAGCGATCCGTTCGGGGAGCCCGGTGCCCGCATGTACCGCTCGGGAGACGCGGCCCGCTGGCGTGCCGACGGCGTCATCGAGTTCTTCGGCCGGCTCGACCACCAGGTGAAGATCCGTGGCTTCCGGGTCGAGTTGGAGGAGATCGAGTCGGTGCTGCTGCGGGACGGGCAGCTCAGCCAGGCGGTCTGCCTCGTCCGCGAGGACGTGCCCGGTGACCAGCGACTGGTGGCGTACCTCGTCCCGGTGACAGGCACCGATCCGGACCTCGACAAACTCCGTGCGCAGGCGGTGGCCGCGCTGCCCGACTACATGGTGCCCACCGCGTTCGTCGTCCTGGACGAGCTTCCGCTCACCTCGAACGAGAAACTGGACCGAAAGGCGCTGCCCAAGCCGGAAGCGCAGGTGACGCCGGCCGGCCGGGAGCCGTCCACGCCCGAGGAACGTCTCGTGGCCGGGCTGTTCGCCGAGCTTCTGGGGGTCTCGTCGGTCGGCGCCGAGCAGGACTTCGTCGAGCTGGGCGGCAACTCCCTGCTGATCAGCCGACTCATCAACGAGATCCACCAGCGCAGCGGCGTGCGGCTGCGCATCAGGAAGATCCTCCAGGACCCGTCCGTGCAGGCGATCGCCGCACTCATCACGGCGTAGTCCTCTCCGGACCGCCGGCCCGGCACGAGCCTTCCGTGTCCGGCCGGCATCCGCCGCATCTCCCTGTCCATTTACGCCTTCGGAGCGGAGTAGTCGCACATGCGCACACTGAAAGTAGCGCTGCTGGGCTGTGGGGTCGTCGGCAGCGATGTCGCCCGCTACATGGCGAGACATGCGGCCGACCTCACCGCGCGCATCGGTGCCCCGGTGGAGTTCGCCGGGATCGCCGTCCGACAGGCCGATCTGCCCCGTCCCGGTGTGCCGGAACACCTCATCACCACCGACGCGGACGAGCTGGTCAAGCGCGCCGACGTCGATGTCGTGATCGAGGCCATCGGCGGGACCGACCGCGCCCGTGACCTGATCACGACCGCATTCGAGCACGGTGCCTCCGTGGTCAGCGCCAACAAAGCGCTGATCGCCGCGGAAGGAGCGGCGCTGCACGCCACCGCCGCGGCATACGGAGTGGACCTGTACTACGAGGCCGCCGTCGCCGGCGCCATCCCGCTGCTGCGACCGCTGCGCGAGTCCCTGGCCGGAGACCGGATCACCCGTGTCCTCGGCATCGTCAACGGCACCACCAATTTCATCCTCGACAGGATGGACTCCCTCGGCGCCGACTACGCGCAGGCGTTGAAGGAAGCGGCCACCCTCGGTTACGCCGAGGCCGACCCCACCGCCGACGTCGAAGGCTACGACGCCGCCGCCAAGGCCGCCATCCTCGCCGGGATCGCCTTCCACACCCGGGTACGCCTCGACGAGGTGCACCGGGAGGGCATCACCGCCATCACCGCGGCCGACATCGAGAACGCCAAGGCCGCGGGCTGCGTGATCAAGCTCCTCGCCGTGTGCGAACGCAGCGCCGACGGCTCGTCCGTCACCGCTCGCGTCCACCCGGCGATGGTTCCCCTGAGCCACCCGCTGGCAGCGGTACGCGGTGCGTTCAACGCCGTCTTCGTGGAGGCCGAGGCGGCCGGGCAGCTGATGTTCTACGGCCCCGGCGCGGGTGGCGCGCCCACGGCCAGCGCCGTATTGGGCGATCTGGTCGCGGTGTGCCGCAACAGGCTGGCCGGCATCACAGGTCCCGGTGACGCGGCGTACCACCAACTCACCGTGTCTCCCATGGCGGAAGTCACCACTCGTCACCACCTCATCCTTGAGGTGGCCGGCCGGCCCAGCGCCCTCGCCGAGGTGGCCACCGTCTTCGGCCGGCACGGCGTGTCCATAGAAACCTTCTCCCAGCGGCAGCAGGACGGCGGCTGCGCACTGGCCATGTCCACCTACCCCACTACGGAAGCCGCGTTGTCCGCTGCGGTGCTCGCCCTTCGAAACATGGACCACGTCCGTCGTGTCACCAGCGTCATCCGCGTCGAGGGGACCTGATTTCCGCTCCCCGAGCGGCCGAAAATGAAGGAGATTGCCATGGATTCTCTGGCCGAGGCCGTACTGAACGGTGCATCCGCGGAGGAAATCGCCCGCGAGCCCGTGCCGGACGCGTACGTGGCCGCACACCTCAATGCGGCCGACACCAGCATGTTCCAGGGAGTGGAGGACAAGGACGTACGCAAGTCCCTCCAGGTCGGCCCGGTGGCCATGCCCGAGCTGGCGCCGGACGAGGTCCTCATCGCGGTGATGGCCAGCTCCATCAACTACAACACGGTGTGGTCGGCGACGTTCGAGCCGCTCCCCACCTTCCAGTTCCTCAAGCGCTACGGCAAGCTCGGCGGGTTTCACGCGCGCCACGACCGGCCGTATCAGGTCGTCGGATCCGACGCGTCCGGGGTCGTGGTCCGCACCGGTGCCGGCGTCAACCGCTGGCGGACGGGCGACCATGTCCTCGTCTCGTGTATCCAGACCGACGACCACGAACCCGCCACGCACGCCGACAGCATGCTCAGCGCGGGCCAGCGGGCCTGGGGCTACGAGACCAACTTCGGCGGCCTGGCACACTATGCGGTGGCCAAGGCCAGTCAGCTCATCCGCAAGCCGGCGCACCTCACGTGGGAAGAGTCCGGCAGCAGCATGCTGACCGCGTCCACCTCCTACCGCATGCTGATCGGCGACAAGGGTGCCCGGATCAAACTCGGTGACATCGTGCTCGTCTGGGGTGCCACCGGTGGCCTTGGCGCCTTCGCCGTACAACTGGTGCGCAACGCGGGCGGCATCCCCGTCGGTGTGGTCGGCTCCGAGGCCAAGGCGGAGGCTGCCCGGGCCCTTGGCTGCGAGGTCGTGATCAATCGCGCCGAGATCGGTCTGGACGGTCCGGCGACCCCGGAGGAGACCATCGAGCGGGCGAAGCGGCTGGGGAAGATCATTCGCCGGGAGACCGGCGAGGACCCCCATGTGGCCTTCGACTATGTCGGCCAGGCCACCTTCGGGATCTCCGTCTTCGTGGTGCGACGCGGCGGGACGGTGGTCACCTGCGGCTCCAGCACCGGATACCAGCACCAGTACGACAACCGGTACCTGTGGATGAACTCGAAGCGGATCCTCGGGTGCCACGCGGCGAATCTGCACGAACAGGCCGAATGCGGCCGCCTCTTCGAACTGGGCCGGCTCGCCCCGGTCCTTTCCACGCTCTATCCGCTCGATGAGGTGGGCGAGGCGGCGCGTCTGGTCCAGCAGAACCGGCACACGGGGAAGGTCGGAGTGCTCTGCCTGGCTCCCGAAGAGGGACTCGGGGTGACCGATCCGCGCCTGCGCGAACGGATAGGTGCCGCACAGCTGAACCCGCTGCGCGACCTCTGATCGAACGGAAGCAATCACCATGTCGCAGCAAGTGATAGACGCAATGAGTGTGGCGGACGTGCCGGCGGTGGCGCCGGCCGAGTCCGCTGCCGTCGCCGCGCAGCGCATCCTGAGGGTGGGGGTGGTCGGCTGCGGTGTCATGGGCGCCGGACTGGCCGAAGCCTGTGCCCGGGCCGGACGTGAGGTGCGCATCGTGGCCTCCGGGGACCAGGGCATGGCACGGGGCAGGCGACGGCTGGAGCGGTCGCTGGAGAACGGCGTACGCAAGGGGAAGATCACTGACAGCGGCCGTGCGGCCGTCATGGACAGGGTTTCCTTCGGCACCGAACTCGGGTCCCTCGCCGACCGGCAGCTGGTGCTGGAAGCCGCACCCGAGGACGAGGCCACCAAGCTGGAGGTCTTCCGGACCCTGGACCAGGTGGTGCAGGATCCGGAGGCCATTCTCGCCTCCAACACCTCGTCCATTCCGATCGCCAAACTGGGCCGGGCGACCGAAGCGCCGGGCCGGGTGGTGGGCGTGCACTTCTTCAACCCGGTCTCGGTGCTGCCGCTCGTCGAGGTGATCAGTTCGCTGCTGACCGACGAGCGGACCGGTGCGGTCACGGAGGCATTCGTCACCGATGTCCTGGGCAAAGAGGTGGTGCGTGCCGGGGACCGCAGCGGATTCGTCGTGAATGCCCTGCTGATTCCCTATCTCATCTCCGCCATCAGGATGTTCGAGTCCGGGTTCGCCCCGGCCGAGGACATCGACCGGGGCATGACGCTCGGCTGCTCCCACCCGATGGGGCCACTGGCGTTGGCCGACCTCATAGGGCTGGACATCGTCGCTGCCGTCAGCCAGGCGCTCTACGAGGAGTTCAAGGAGCCGGTCCACGCGGTGCCGCCGGTGCTCTCCCGCATGGTCGACTCCGGGCTTCTCGGCAGGAAGACCGGCCGTGGTTTCTACAGCTACGCATGACGGACGCCCGACGAGAGGAAAGCGGAATGTCCCAGCAGCCCATCGGAATCCTCGGAACCGGGTCGTACGTACCTGAGCGGCAGGTCAGCAATGCCGAGGTGGCCGCACGCGTCGGCGTCGACGAGGAATGGATCGCACGCAAGACACAGATAGGCGGGCGTCGTTACGCCGCCGCCGACGAAGCGACATCGGATCTCGGTCTGCAGGCCGGCACCGCCGCTCTCAAGCGGTCCGGCCTTGCCGCCGGACAGATCGACTACCTCATCCTCGCCACCTCGACCCCGGACTCCCCGCAGCCGCCCACCGCCTATCACGTGCAGCGGGGACTGGGTGCCGATGCCGCGGCCTGTTTCGACATCAATGTGGTGTGCAGCGGCTTTGTCTACGGGCTGGAGCTGGCGCGCAGTCTGATCGCCTCCCACCCCGGCAGCCACGCGCTGGTGGTCGCCGCCGATGTCTACTCCCGGATCCTGGACTTCTCCGACCGCCGCACGGCCGTGCTGCTCGGCGACGGTGCCGGTGCGGCCGTCGTGGGCGAAGTACCGGACGGATACGGCTTCGTGGACTTCGAGCTGGGCAGCCGGGGCGACGCCCATGACCTGATCCGGGTGGAGGGCGGCGGCAGCCGTATGCCGACCTCTCCCGAGACCCTCGCGGAGGGGCGTCATTACTTCCGCATGGAAGGCAGGGGCGTCCGGGACTTCGTCATGGAGAACTTCCCGCCCTTCGTGGACCGGCTCTGCGCCAAGACCGGCATCGGCCGGGACGCCGTCCAGCACTTCGTCCCGCACCAGCCCAATGGCGTGTTGCTCAGCGAGCTGGTCGAACGCGCCGGTCTGGCCCACGCGTTCACGCACCGGACCCTTGAGCGGTACGGCAATGTCGGCAGTGCCTCCGCCGCGCTCACCCTCGACGAGGCCAACAAGGCCGGTTGTCTCAAGGACGGCGACCTGGTGCTGGTGGGGAGCTTCGGCGGCGGGATGTCGATCGGCGCCGGACTGATGCGCTGGGTCAGCACCGCCTGACACCGGCCGCTCGGTCCTGGAATCGCTGAGGGCCCCTGAGCCGGCGTCAGGTGGTCGCCGTGAGGCGCTGGACGCGGTCCTCGTCGCGGGTGCGCGGGCAGGTGAGGCAGGTGTCGTCGGGGCGCAGCGTGTAGTACATGCAGCAGCTGACGCGGTCCCGGGTCGCCAGGGTCTCGCCCCGGGGGCCGGTCAGCGCACGGAAGCCCGCGCTCCCCACGTAGGGGGCGGTGGCGCCGGGCAGCAGCCGCTCCAGCGCGGCCACCGCCCGCGGCTCCTCGCCCAGCAGCCGTGCCACATGCCAGAGGCCCTCGACGATCTCGTCGGACGCCATCCCCCACAGCGCCCGCGGCCCGCGCCGCATCCGGGTGCGGAAACCCTCCAGGACGGGCCCGAGATGCCCGGCCACCGCGGCCCGGACCTCCGCGCCCAGCGCCTCCTCGTCCGGTACCACCCGGGCGCCGGGCAGCGCGGCCGCCGGATCGTCCGGGAGGCAGGCGAACGCGCTGATCCGCACCGCCATCCGGCCCCACTCGCGCTGCATCGAGACGTCCTGGACGGGCAGCCGCGGGACCCGGCGGTGCAGGAACCAGGGGACGGTGATCAGCAGGCAGGCCGGCCAGGCGTAGCGGTGCAGCGCGAAGCTCGCGACCACGTCCGGCCGGGCCGGGCGGCCGTGGTCCCGGATGATCTGTGCGTCGTCCCAGGCGAGAAAGGCATCGAGGGTCTCCCCGCCGGCCGCCAGCCCGGCCGCGCAGACCCAGCCGTCGCCGCTGGGCGGCGCCGTGTGCCAGGTGGTCACCCGCAGCCCGGGGAATGCCTCGGAGAGCCGGGCGTAGGCCGCGGCGACGGGGTGGGTCGCGGCCGGGGCGGCGAGAGCAGAAGTCATGGGGGAGACCACCGAATCGCGAAGGTTAGACAGGTAAGGCTTACCTTACCCGAAACTTACCCGCGCTCGATCGGCGTCAGTCCCGGCAGTCAGGTGAGGTTCCGGGACCGGCGCACGGATTTGTACTGTGGCCCGCGCCGCCTATGGTGCTGGGATACGTCAGGAGGATCCGTCATGGAACAGGGCACAGCGGAACAGGAGCCGGTCGCGCGGGCATGGGTGCCCGCGCAGCCCGGTCCCGCCGCGCCCCGGCGGCACTCCGTCCGCGGTCAGGTGCTGGCCGCGCTGCGCCACGCGCTGGCCGGTGGGGAGCTGACCCCGGGCGAGGTCTACTCCGCCCCCGCGCTGGCCGAGCGCTACGGCGTCTCCGCGACCCCGGTCCGGGAGGCCATGCAGCAGCTCGCGTCCGAAGGCGCCGTCGAGGTCGTGCCCAACCGCGGCTTCCGGGTCGCCGAGTGCAGCTCCCGCGACCTCGCCGAGCTGGCCGAGGTCCGCAGGATGCTGGAGGTGCCCGCGATCAACCGGCTGGCGCGGGCGCTGGCCCCGGAGCGCTGGGAGGAGCTGCGCCCGCTCGCCGTGGCGGGCGTGGCCGCCGCGGCCCGCGGGGACCGGGCCGGCTACGCCGAGGCCGACCACGCCTTCCACGTCGCCCTGATGTCGCTCACCGGCAACCGCCGGCTCACCGAGGTCGCCGGCGATCTGCTGCGCCGCGCCCAGTGGCCGGCCGGCGGTCACCGGCCGCGTACGGCCGAGCTGCTGGCCGACGCCTCCGAGCACACGGCGCTGCTCGACGCCCTGGTGGCCCAGGAGTACGCGGTCGTCGAGCGGATCGCCCGCGAACATCTCTCGGTGGCCCGGCACCCGCACTAGGTCCTGCCTCGGCGGGTGCCGTCCGCTGACTCAGCCGGGAAGCAGCTCCTCCAGGGGCAGCGCCGCGACATCGGCGGCGGGCCGGGAGAGATAGAGCTCGGCGTGGTAGAAGCCGTCGCTTTCCTTGCCCGCGGTGGACAGGCCGCGGGCGGCCAGCGCCTCGAATGTCGCCTTGCGCTCGCCGCCGTCGGCGAACCGGCGCTGCCGGAAGGTACGGGTGGTGAGCTTCTCCGTCACCAGGCCGGCCCGGGCCAGCAGTGCGGAGACGGGCTGGTAGGACACCGTGCGCAGGACGAATGCGGCGACCCACGGCGGTGCGGAGACATGGTCGAAGAGATGACCGAAGGTACGCGCGGTGATGTAGCCGACGCCACCGGTGACGGTGATCAGATCGGTGCCGGCCAGGACCCGCCGCAGCTCCGGGCTGGGCTCGTCGAGCTCCAGGTTCTCCGCGAATCCGTGGTCGAGCAGCCCGACCGCCCGGGCATAGGCGACCGCGCGGTCGGCCGCGTCGATGCCGGTGATCCGGAAGGGCGCGGCGTTCCGCCGGGTGGCGAAGAACGTGCGGTCCGCTTCGAGGAGTTGGCGGGTGGTCGGCATGCCGGCGCCGGGCGCGGCGTAGTGGTCGTAGAGGTCCGAGAGGGACAGTCGGTGGTTGAGCAGCGCCGCGTTGACCCCGTACGAGCAGCAGAGGTCGACGACGTTCAGTGGTGGGCGGTCGCTCCGGTGCCGCTGGAGGGTCTCGGCCACGGCGCGGAAGACCGCTTGGCCGTGGTGCGGAATCTGGTAGTCCAGGGGGTTCAGTGTGGTGAAGTACCGACGGGGATCCGGGCAGTTGTAAATCGCCTCGAAATCTGCCTTGCCCCAGTCCGTTCCAGCGGTCGTATTCGTCACTCCTGCTGTCATCTATGGCCTCCTGTCAAGGCTGTGCCAGTGGGTGGGGACTCAGCTGGTCCCGGACCAGCATCCAAGTCCCTGCCGCCGCCTCACAGTGCGACTTGCGGCCATTCTCGGGGCCTGTGGGGCGTGATGGAACACCCTGGCCCCCGGCTTCCGCCCATGGTCCCACCTCATGGTTCCCCCGGCTCGTCGACCGCGGGGGCGCCCGGCAACCATCGCGCCCCGGCCGATCCACCGCGGGGACCGTTCAGATCCGGCCATTCGCGGCGCGAGGGCGCATGGCCGATGACGGGGGGTTGACGGCGCGGCGTCGAAGAGGCAAGGGCGGTGACGAACGGACGACGGCCAACCACACGCCGGGGGCGGGTGGTTGGCCGTCGTCCGTGCTTCCCGGTGACCGCCCTAGGTCGCCGTGACGGCGGCGGTGGGCAGATGGTCCGCGAGCCAGGTGGGGACGCCGCCCATGAGGCGGAACAGCCGGGCGGCCTCGGCGCGCAGCCGTGGCGCGTCGGTGTCCGGGACGGCGTCGGCCAGCGCCGCCAGGGCCGGTGCCGTGCCGATGAGGAAACCCAGCTCCTCGCGGATCCGCAGCGACTCGGCGAAACCGTGCCGGGCCTCCGCCACGTCGCCGTCGCGCAGCGCCAGCCCGGCCAGATGGCGCCAGGTGAAGGACAGCAGCAGGGTGTCGCCGTGCGCGGTGGCGCCGGCGTGCGCGCGGCGGTAGGCGGCCCGCGCCGCGTCCGGGCTGTCGGCGACGTGCTCGGCCATCAGCCCGCGGCGGAAGTCCAGCAGCGGGCGGCCGGGCGCGGCGGGCGCCAGCAGCGCGGCGGCCCGGCCGAGCGCCGAACGCGCCTCGTCGGCCCGGTCGCGGACGCCCAGGACCGTGGCGGCGTAGGCGAGATGGCCGCGCTCGCAGGCCGCGCCGCCCCGCTCGTCGTCGTCATGCGCCAGCGCCTCGGCGCTGCGCAGCGCGTCCTCCGCCGCGGCCCAGCCGGTGGCCGTGAACATGCAGCGCTCCACCAGGAGCGCGGCGCGACGGAGCGCCGACGGGGCGTGATGGACGGAATGCGGTTCCAGCAGTGCGGCCGCGTCGTCCCAGCAGCCGCGGGAGCGCAGTCGCCAAACGGCACGGTCGAGGGGACTGTCCCCCTCGACCGTGCCGTGTGCCGGTTCCTCCGGTGCGGATGCGGGTCCTGGTACCCCGAGCGATACCGGCTCCGCAGAACTGACCGGATCCACGGGATCCGCGGATCCTGACATGGCGGTATCCGCCACATTGCCCTCCCCTAGCGCGCCATTGAGCTGGAAGTTGCAAGACCGTGGGCGAATCTCAGCACGGATTCCGTCGTGGGGCCAAGGGGGCGAGTGAATGTTTTCACAATCACCTGGTGCGCGCTTCCGGCAAGGGGCGCGGCGCTGATCCGGCGCGCCGTGCGGCGCTGCGCCGGCTCGTGCCCGTCCGTCGTGCACGGGATGCCGCCCGATCGGATGACCCCGAACGGCGCAGCCCGGGCCGACGGGGCCGGGCCCGCGGCCCGGCCCGGCCGCGCCGGCGGGGCCGGGGCCCGTCGCCGTCCCGCCGTCAGCTCATCCGCAGTGCGAGGAAGAAGTCGAGCTTGTCCTCCAGGCGGGACAGATCACGGCCGGTCAGCTGCTCGATCCGGCCCACCCGGTAGCGGAGCGTGTTGACGTGCAGGTGGAGGCGGCCGGCACAGCGGGTCCAGGAGCCGTCGCAGTCCAGGAACGCCTCCAGGGTGGGGATCAGCTCGGCACGGTGCCGCCGGTCGTAGTCGCGCAGCGGGTCCAGGAGGCGGGCGGTGAACGCCCGGCGGACGTCGTCCGGTACGAACGGCAGCAGCAGCACATGCGAGGCCAGCTCCTCGTGCCCGGCGGCGCAGACCCGGCCCGGACGGGCGGCGGCGACCCGGCGGGCGTGCCGGGCCTCCTCCAGCGCGCCGCGCAGCCCCTCCGCCGAGTGCACCGAGGCGCTCACGCCGACCGTCAGCCGCCCGTCGTCCGCCAGACCGCGGCCCAGCGGCGCCTGGACGACGGAGAGCAGCTCCGCGGCGTGCAGACCGGCCGCCGAGGAGTCCCCGGGCTCGTCCGGGACCGGCAGCGGCACCAGCGCCACCGCCTCGTCGCCGGTGTGCGCCACGGCGATCCGGTCGGAGGGCTCCGGACCGAAGGTGCCCGGATCGACCAGCACCTCCTCCAGCAGGCTCTGGGCCACCGGGCCGCCGGGGACGTCGCCGTCCTCCCACTCGACCCTGGCCACCACGATCTGCCAGTGCGGCGCGGTGCCCAGTCCGGGCAGCAGCACCGGGGCCGCCACCCGCAGCCGGGCCGCGATCTCGGCGGGCGGTGCGCCGGTCTGGACGAGCTCCAGCACTTCCTGGGCGAGCCGGCGGCGGACCGTACGGGCCGCATCGCGCCGGTCGCGCTCCACGGCGATCAGCTGGGTGACGCCGTGCAGCAGGTCGAGGCGCTCCTCGGGCCAGTCACCGGCGTCCGCCTCGACGGCCAGCAGCCAGTCGCTGAGCAGGGTCTGGCGCAGGTCACGGCCGTCGTGGCGGATCGGGAACAGCGAGAACGTGCCGCCCGCGCCCTCCAGGGTGACGCGGTGCGGGCCGCGCCGGCCGCTGCGGGCGGCCGCCAGATGCTCACCCGCGAGCCGGGCGGCCAGCTCGGTGGACAGCTCGGGCCCGGCGCCGGCCAGCGTCGAACCGGCGATCTGCCGTCCGGTGGGGGAGAGCACCCAGGCCCGCAGATCCAGGTCGGAGCCGAGCAGATCCAGGACCACCTCCGGACCGCCGCCGGTGGGGCCCGAGGTCATCAGCCGCCGGTGACGGTCCACCACGGCCGCGAGGTCACCGGCCCGTTCGCTGGAGACCTGGCGGACCACATGTTCGGTGATGGAGGCGAACGAGACGTCCTCGACGACCGAGAACAGCGGCAGCCGGTGCCGGGCACAGGCCGCCACCAGGTCGTCCGGGACCGAGCCCAGCTCCGCCTCGCCCGCCGCGAGTCCGGCCACCCCGGCGGCGGCCAGGATGCGGACGAACCGCTCGGAGTCCTCGGGGGCGCGGCGCCAGGCCAGGCCGGTCAGCACCAGTTCGCCGCCGGAGAGGTAGCGGCTGGGGTCGCGCAGGTCGGTGGTCATCACGCCGCGTACGGTGCGGTCCAGCTCGTCCTCGCCCCCGAGCAGCCGCAGGCCCAGGGAGGGGGTGTCCAGGAGTGCGCGGAGCCGCATGACCTCGCCCGCCGTTCTTTGCTGTCTGGTGTTGCCGGTGGAATGCCGCGAGGTTTCAGATCCTCGTCTTTCGTTCGAATCTACAAGACATGTGCCGTGGCCAGCCAACCGCTTCATGGTTTCGGTGACTGCACCCGGCGGGGCAGGGGCGCGTTCACTAAGCCTCAACCGTTAACGAGACATGAACTGCTCCATGGCGATGTGAGCGCAACGTCCTCACCATGAGTAACGAACGACCGATTTCGTAGAAGAGGCCAACCATGGACTTCCTTCGCCCCGCCAGCTGGGAGGAGGCGCTCGCCGCCAAGGCCGAGCACCCTACCGCTGTGCCCATCGCGGGCGGCACGGACGTGATGGTCGAGATCAACTTCGACCATCGCCGCCCCGAGTACCTGCTCGACCTGAACCGCATCGGTGACCTGAGCGAGTGGGAGGTCGGCGAGAAGACCGTGCGCCTGGGCGCCTCCGTTCCCTACACCCAGATCATGGAGAACCTGCGGGCCGAACTCCCCGGCCTGGCACTGGCCTCGCACACCGTCGCCTCCCCGCAGATCCGCAACCGCGGCGGCGTCGGCGGCAACCTCGGCACCGCCTCCCCGGCCGGTGACGCGCACCCCGCGCTGCTCGCCTCGGGCGGTGCGGTCGAGGTCGAGTCCGTACGCGGCCGCCGGATGATCCCGGTCGACGACTTCTACGTGGGCGTCAAGCGCAACGCCATGGAGCCCGACGAGCTGATCCGGTCGGTGCATCTGCCGAAGGCCGACGGACCGCAGCAGTTCTCCAAGGTCGGCACCCGCAACGCCATGGTGATCGCGGTCTGCGCCTTCGGTATCGCGCTGCACCCGGAGACCCGTACGGTGCGCACCGGCATCGGCTCCGCCGCGCCCACCCCCGTACGGGCCCGCGAGGCCGAGGAGTTCCTCACCGCGGCGCTGGACGAGGGTGGCTTCTGGGAGTCCGGCGACCCCATTCCGCCGTCCGTCGCCAAACAGTTCGCGCAGCTCGCCGCCGGCGCCTGCAACCCGATCGACGATGTGCGCGGCAGCGCCACCTACCGCCGGCACGCGGTCGGCATCATGGCGCGCCGCACCCTCGGCTGGACCTGGGAGTCCTACCGGGGCAACGAGAGGAGCGCACAGTGCGCGTGACATTCACCGTCAACGGCCGCCGCCAGGAGGCCGACGACGTCTGGGAAGGCGAGAGCCTGCTGTACGTCCTCCGGGAGCGGATGGGTCTGCCGGGCTCCAAGAACGCCTGTGAGCAGGGCGAGTGCGGTTCCTGCACGGTCCGTCTCGACGGTGTGCCGGTGTGCTCCTGTCTGGTCGCCGCGGGCCAGGTCGAGGGCCGCGAGGTGGTGACGGTCGAGGGGCTGGCCGATTACGCCAAGCACCGTGAGGACGCCCACCCCGGCGCGGGCTGTCCCTCCGGCGCCTGTGGCACCTCCCTGCAGGACGCGCAGCGGTGGCAGGCCAAGGGCGACTCGCAGACCGGTGAGGGCGGTGAACTCTCCCCGATCCAGCAGGCGTTCATCGACGCGGGCGCCGTCCAGTGCGGCTTCTGCACGCCCGGCCTCCTGGTCGCCGCCGACGAGATGCTGGAGCACAACCCGCAGCCGACCGATGCGGACATCCGCGAGGCGCTCTCCGGCAACCTCTGCCGCTGCACCGGCTACGAGAAGATCCTGGACGCGGTACGGCTCGCGGCCGCCCGTCAGGGCCAGGAAGAGGTGGTCTGACCATGGGAACCACCGGCACCCCCACCAAGATCACCCAGGGTTCGCAGACCAAGGGCGGCATCGGCGAGTCCACCCTGCGTCCCGACGGGACGCTGAAGGTCACCGGCGAGTTCGCGTACTCCTCGGACATGTGGCACGAGGACATGCTGTGGGGCTTCACGCTCCGCTCCACCGTCGCGCACGCCGAGATCGTCTCCATCGACACCTCCGAGGCGCTCGCGCAGTCCGGCGTCTACGCCGTGCTGACCTACGACGACCTGCCCACGTCGATCAAGAACTACGGCCTGGAGATCCAGGACACCCCGGTTCTCGCGCACGGCAAGGTCCGCCACCACGGCGAGCCGGTGGCCCTGGTCGCCGCCGACCACCCGGAGACGGCGCGCCGCGCGGCCGCCAAGATCAAGATCGAGTACAGGGAACTGCCCGTCGTCACCGACGAGGCATCGGCGACCGCCGCCGACGCGCCGCTGCTCCACGAAGGCCGCAACGACCACCACGCCGGGCACGTCGCGCACCTCAACATCGTCCACCGTCAGCCGATCGTCCGCGGCGATGCCGGCGCGGCCGCCAAGAGGGCCGATGTCATCGTCTCCGGCGAGTACGTCTTCGGCATGCAGGACCAGGCCTTCCTCGGCCCGGAGTCCGGCCTGGCGGTGCCCGCCGAGGACGGCGGGGTGGACCTCTACATCGCCACCCAGTGGCTGCACTCCGACCTCCGCCAGATCGCCCCGGTCCTCGGCCTGCCCGAGGAGAAGGTCCGGATGACGCTCTCCGGCGTCGGCGGCGCGTTCGGCGGCCGCGAGGACCTGTCGATGCAGATCCACGCCTGCCTGCTGGCGCTGCGCACGAACAAGCCGGTCAAGATCGTCTACAACCGGTTCGAGTCCTTCTTCGGCCACGTCCACCGGCACCCGGCGAAGCTCTGGTACGAGCACGGCGCCACCAGGGACGGCAAGATCACGCACATGAAGTGCCGGATCGTGCTGGACGGCGGTGCCTACGCCTCCGCGTCCCCGGCCGTGGTCGGCAACGCGGCCTCGCTGGCGGTGGGTCCGTACGTGATCGACGACGTCGACATCGAGGCCGTCGCGCTCTACACCAACAACCCGCCCTGCGGCGCCATGCGCGGCTTCGGTGCGGTCCAGGCGTGCTTCGCGTACGAGGCGCAGATGGACAAGCTGGCGGCCGAGCTGGGCCTGGACCCGGTCGAGCTGCGTCAGCGCAACGCCATGGAGCAGGGCACGATCATGCCGACCGGGCAGCCGGTCGACTCGCCGGCCCCGGTCGCCGAGATCCTGCGCCGCGTCAAGTCCCGCCCGCTGCCGCCGGAGCGCCAGTGGGAGTCCAGCGAGGGCGCCGACGTCCGTCAGCTGCCCGGCGGGCTGTCCAACACCACCCACGGCGAGGGCGTCGTCCGCGGTGTCGGCTACGCGGTCGGCATCAAGAACGTCGGCTTCTCCGAGGGCTTCGACGACTACTCCACCGCCAAGGTGCGGATGGAGGTCATCGGTGGCGAGCCGGTCGCCACGGTCCACACCGCGATGGCGGAGGTCGGCCAGGGCGGGGTCACCGTCCATGCGCAGATCGCCCGCACCGAGCTCGGGGTCACCCAGGTGACGATCCACCCGGCCGACACCCAGGTGGGCAGCGCCGGTTCGACCTCCGCCTCCCGTCAGACGTACGTCACCGGCGGCGCGGTCAAGCACTCCTGCGAGCTCGTCCGCGAGAAGGTCCTGGCACTCGGCCGCCGCAAGATGGGCACGTACCACCCGGCGTGGGCCACCGCCGAACTCCTGCTGGAGGGCGGCAAGGTCGTCACCGACGGCGGTGAGGTCCTCGCCGACCTGGTGGACGTCCTCGAAGGCGAGGCCGTCGAGATCGAGGCCGAGTGGCGGCACCGGCCGACCGAGGCCTTCGACCTGGTCACCGGCCAGGGCCACGGCCATGTCCAGTACTCCTTCGCCGCCCACCGCGCGGTCGTCGAGGTGGACACCGAACTCGGCCTGGTCAAGGTCATCGAGCTGGCCTGCGCCCAGGACGTCGGCAAGGCGCTCAACCCGCTGTCCGTCGTCGGCCAGATCCAGGGCGGTACCACCCAGGGCCTGGGCGTGGCCGTCATGGAGGAGATCCTCGTCGACCCCAAGACCGCGAAGGTGCGCAACCCCTCCTTCACGGACTACCTCATCCCCACGATTCTCGACACGCCGACCATCCCGGTCGATGTGCTCGAACTCGCCGACGAGCACGCCCCCTACGGGCTGCGCGGTATCGGCGAGGCCCCCACCCTGTCGTCCACCCCGGCCGTCCTCGCGGCGATCCGGAACGCGACCGGGCTGGAGCTCAACAAGACGCCGGTGCGCCCCGAGCACCTCACCGGCACATAGAGAGCCGTCCGGGGGCGACCCCGGACACCGGCCTCCGGGCGGTGCGTGTCAGGGGTGTCCCTGTCCGTCCTCCTCCGCGTACCGCCCGGAGACCGAACCCCGCAGTCGCAGTACGCAGTCGCTGCTCCGGTCCGCCGGAGCCAGTACCCCCGTTCGTCTCGGGCCGTCCCCCGGGTCGTGCAGCCGAAGATCCATCCCAAATCTCGCACCTGGTGCGAGTGCCCCTGTGAACCTTGGGAGTAAGGCACCATGACCCAGCAGTCCACCGAGCCGAGGACGACGGCGGAAGACGCGGGCGCCGGCTCACGTCAGCCCGCCGGCCGCTCCTGGCTCGACCGGTACTTCCACATCTCCGACAGAGGATCGACGGTCGCGCAAGAGGTGCGCGGCGGCATCACCACCTTCATGGCGATGTGCTACATCCTCCTGCTCAACCCGCTGATCCTCTCGACACCGGACGTGGAGAAGCACACCCTCGCGCATGCCGGCGTGGTCACCGCGACCGCGCTCGCCGCGGCGGTCTCCACGCTGCTGATGGGCTTCATCGGCAAGGTGCCGCTGGCGCTCGCGGCCGGTCTGAACGTCTCCGCCGCGCTGACCGCCCAGGTCGTGCCGAACATGACCTGGCCGCAGGCCATGGGGATGTGTGTGGTGTACGGCGTGGTCATCTGCCTGCTGGTGGTGACCGGGCTGCGCGAGATGATCATGAACGCCATCCCGCTCGCGCTCAAGCACGCGATCACCATGGGCATCGGGATGTTCGTCGCGCTGCTGGGGCTGGTGAAGGCCGGTTTCGTGGGCAAGGGTGAGGGCGGCCCGGTCACCCTCGGCCTCACCGGGCAACTGGCCGGCTGGCCCGTCCTGTTCTTCTGTGTGACGCTGCTGCTGATCTTCATGCTCCAGGCCCGCAAGGTGCCCGGCGCCATCCTCATCGGCATCGTCGTCGGCAGCGTGCTGTCCATCGCCGCCACCAGGATCGGCGGACTGACGGCCAAGGACTGGGGCGGCACGCCCCCGGAGCTGACCGGCAGCGCCGTCGCGATGCCCGACTTCGGGCTCTTCGGTCATGTGGAGTTCGGCGGCTGGGGCTCCATCGGCGCACTCAGCGTCGGCATGATCGTCTTCACCCTGGTGCTGGCCGGCTTCTTCGACGCGATGGCCACCATCATCGGCGTCGGCACCGAGGCCAAGCTCGCCGACGACAAGGGCCGGATGCCGGGCCTGTCCAAGGCACTGTTCGTGGACGGCGCGGGCGGTGCCATCGGCGGCATCACCGGCTCGTCCGGTCAGACCGTGTTCATCGAGTCGGCGAGCGGTGTCGGCGAGGGGGCGCGGACCGGACTGTCGTCCGTCATCACCGGCTTGTTCTTCGCGGCCTGTCTGTTCTTCACGCCGCTCACCCAGCTCGTCCCGGCGCAGGTGGCCTCGGCCGCCCTCGTCGTCATCGGCTCGATGATGATGAGCGCCGCCGGCCAGGTGGACTGGCGCGACCGCTCGGTGTCCATCCCGGTCTTCCTGACCGTGGCCCTGATGCCGTTCACCTACAGCATCACCGCGGGCGTCGGCGCCGGTGTCATCGCCTACGCCGCCATCAAGGCGGCACAGGGCAAGTGGCGGGAGGTCGGCGGCTTCATGTGGGTGCTGACCGCCGTCTTCGTCGTCTACTTCTCGCTCCATCCGATCGAGCAGTGGCTGGGCGTCAAGTAACCGCCCGTCCTCTGCCCCCCGTCCGTTAGGAGACCGACATGCTGGACATCGCCGAAGAGCTGCACCGGTGGGTCGAGCAGGGCCGTGCGTTCGCGGTGGCCACCGTGGTGGACACCAACGGCAGCGCGCCCCGCCAGCCCGGGGCCGCGCTGGCCGTCGACAGTGACGGCACGGCGATCGGGTCGGTCTCCGGCGGATGTGTGGAGGGGGCGGTGTACGAACTGTGCCAACAGGCGCTGGAGACCGGTGAGCCGGTTCTGGAGCGCTTCGGCTACAGCGACGAGGACGCCTTCGCCGTGGGCCTGACCTGCGGCGGCATCATCGACATCCTCGTCCAGCCGATACGGACGAGCGCCCCCGCGACCACCGGCGACGGCGGCTTCGCGGGGGAGCGGGCGGACCGCACCGCCGGCACGCTCGCCGCCGGGCTGGCCGCCGCCGCGTCCGGCGAGGCGGCGGCGCTCGCCCGGGTCGTCCAGGGCCCCGCCGGACTCCTCGGCCGCGCCCTGCTGGTGCGCGCCGACGGCAGCCACACCGGCACCCTCGGCGGCCACCCCGCCCTCGACCGCACCGCGGTCGAGGAGACCCGCGCCCTGCTGGACGCCGGGCGCACCACCAGCCTGGAGATCGGCACGGGCTTCGCGCCCGGGGAGGAAGCGGAGAGCGACGAGGGCGCGCAGCGCAGCGGATCGCGTTGCGGCCAGCCCGTCGTCCTGCTGGTCGAGTCGGCCGTCCCTCCGCCGCGCATGATCGTCTTCGGTGCCATCGACTTCGCCGCCGCGCTGGTCAGGGTCGGCAAGTTCCTCAACTACCACGTCACGGTCTGCGACGCCCGCCCCGTCTTCGCCACCAGGGCCCGCTTCCCGGACGCCGACGAGATCGTCGTCGACTGGCCGCACCGCTACCTGGACTCCCAGCAGCTCGACTCCCGCACGGTGCTGTGCGTGCTGACCCACGACGCCAAGTTCGACGTACCGCTGCTGGAACGGGCACTCAAGCTCCCGGTCGCCTACGTCGGCGCGATGGGCTCGCGCCGCACCCATCTGGACCGCCAGCAACGGCTGCGGGACGTCGGCCTGACCGAACTCGAACTGAACCGGCTGCGCTCACCCATCGGCCTCGACCTCGGCGCCCGCACGCCGGAGGAGACCGCCCTCTCCATCGCCGCCGAGATCGTCGCCAACCGCCGCGGCGGCACCGGCATCCCGCTGACCGGTGCGCATACGCCGATCCATCACGACACGGGCATGACGCTGGGGCGGATCGGGTCGGTGGCTTGAGGGGGGCCGGCCGTGGGGTCCCCCCCCCGCAAAAACAGGGTGAAGCTCCCGGGGCGCCGGGTTAGCGTCCCGGGGTGACCAGTGACGACGACCACGCGCGCGCGACCACGGCCCTCCGGGACATCCCCGAGGCCGACCTCGACCAGGCCCTGGACCTGGTCCACCTCGCCTTCCACCTCAAGCCCGCCGACAAGACCCGCGCATACCACCGCAGGATGCTGCGCGCCTGCACCCGTATCGGTGCCTACGACGACGGACGGCTGAGCGGGGTGGCCGGCGCACACCGCCTCACCCTCACCGTGCCGGGTGGTCAACTCCCCTGCGCCGCACTGGACTTCGTCTCCGTAGCGCCCACCCACCGGCGCCGCGGAATCCTCACCGCGATGCTGGACGAACTCTGGCGCCGCTGCGCCGCCGAGGAGCGGCCGGTGTCCTGCCTCTGGGCGTCCGAGAGCGCCATCTACGGCCGCTTCGGCTACGGCGCCGCCACCGAGTCGTACCGCATCGAGATCGACTCCTCCCGCCCGCTCGCGCTGCGCGTTACCCCCGACCGCCGCCCGCTGCGGCTGATCGACCCGGCCGACGCGCCCACCGTGCTCGCCCCGCGCTACGACGCGACCCTGCCGAAGCGGGCCGGCCGCTTCCTGCGCGACGCGGCCTGGTGGCGCGAGCATGTGCTGGACCTCGACGGGTCGCGCGGCGGCGACGACCGGGACGGCTTCGGCGCGGCGCGGGTGGTGGCGCTGGGCGACCCCGGCGAGATACCCGCCGGCTATGCGGTCTACCGCACCCGCGGCCCGGGCGAGGACCGCCCGGGAGCGGTGCTCGTCGACGAACTGGAAGCGGAGTCCGCCCCGGTCGCCGCCGCCCTCTGGTCCTACCTCGCCTCGATCGACCTCACCTCGACGGTACGGATCCCGGCCCGCCCCGCCGACGACCCGCTCCTGCATCTCGTCGCCGACCGCGACCAGGTGCGCGTCACCGGCCAGGAACCCTCCCTGTGGCTCCGGCTCGTGGACGTCCGCGCCGCACTGACCACCCGCTCCTGGGCGGCCCCCGTCGACGTGGTCCTCGACCTGCGCGATCCCGCCCTCCCGGCCAACGCGGGCCGCTTCCGCCTGACCGCCGGCCCCGACGGCGCCACCTGGGACCCGACCACCGAGGACCCCGATCTCTCCCTGGACGTACGGGAGTTGGCATCCTGCTACCTCGGCGCCACCCCCCTGCGCCACTTCGTCCACGCCGGACTGGTCACCGAACACACGCCGGGCGCGGCCCGCCGCCTGGACGCCGCGCTGGCGACCGAGTGGCTGCCGTTCACCGGGGAGAACTACTGAGCTCTTCGTTGTTCCCCGCCCCCGCCCCCGCCCGCCGGGACCGCAGCGCCGCCATCACCAGCACGTCGTGCCATGTGCCGTCCCAGAAGAGGGACTCGCGCAGCCGGCCCTCCACCTCGAAGCCGCACTTCTCGTACGCCCGCCGGGCGCGCGGGTTGTAGTCGTAGACCTCCAGCTGTACCCGGTGCAGGCCCACCCGGTCGAAGGCGTGGTCGAGCAGCAGGCGGGTCGCCTCGCTGCCGATGCCGCGGCCGGTGGCGTCCGGGACGAGGGCGATCCGGAAGCTGCCGTGGGCGTTCGGCGGATCGATCCGGCTCAGGGCGAGTTCGCCGAGGAAGCCACCGGTTTCCCGGTCCTCGATGGCGAGGTCCAGCCGGTCCGCGCGGTCGGCGCTCCCGGCGCACCACGTCTGCAACTCCTCCAGCGCGAAGTCATGGTGGGTGCCGGTCAGCCGGCGCGTCTCCGGGTCCTGGCAGGCGGTGTGGAAGGCGGCCGCATGCCGTAGGGACAGCGGGACGAGACGGACCCGGGGGCCGGTGAGCACCGGCTTCTCGGCGAGTGCGGTGGCGTCGATCATGGGGGGATGATGTCCGGGCGGCGGTAGCGCGGCAAGGCAATTGCCCGGCCGGGGTGCGCCGCCCGGAGCGAGGGAGCGGCCGGGCACGGGGGAGCGGGCCGGCCGGGAGGGGAGAGGCGTGGAGCTGCGGCAGGTGCGGTACTTCGTCACGGTGGCGCAGGAGCTGCATTTCGGGCGGGCGGCCGAGAGGCTGCATATCGTCCAGTCGGCGGTGAGCCAGCAGGTCCGGCGGCTGGAGCGGGAGTTGAAGACCGAGCTGTTCGACCGTTCGGCCCGCCAGGTGCGGCTGACGGCCGTCGGCGAGCGGTTCCTGCCGGAGGCGCGGGCGCTGCTCGCCGCCGAGGAACGGGCCCGCGCCGCCGTCGCCGAGCTGACCGGCGGACGGGGTGCCACCCTGCGCCTGGGCACGAGCACGGGCCTGGGCGCCCACCTCGACCGGGTGCTCGACACACTGGCCCGTCTTGCCCCGGAGACCCGGGTGGAGCTGGTGGCCGTACGGGCCCGGGACCGGCTCGACCGGGTGGCGTCCGGCGAGCTGGACGCCGCCTTCCTCCGCGGCGACCCGGATGACGCCGGCCGGGACGGGCTGCGCTTCGTCCCGCTGTGGCAGGACCCGCTGGTGGCGGTCGTCCCGGCCCGGCACCTCCTGGCCGCCGCACCTGGCCCGGTCGCGCTCGCCGACCTCGGGCCCGTCCCGCTGGTGCTGACCGCGCGCCGCAACAACCGGGCCCTGGTCGACCTGGTCGTCCACGCCTGCCACGACGCCGGCTTCGTCCCCGTACCGGGCCCCGCCTATGGCTCGTTGGACGACACCCTGACCGCGATCGGGGCCCGCGGCCCGGCGGACGGACTGTGGACCGTCGTCTACGCCTCGCACGCCCGCCGGCTGAGCACTCCCCGGGTCGCCTTCCTCCCGTTCCGCGACCCGGGCATGGAGCTGACCACCTCACTCGCGGTGCGCCGGAACGACCCGCCCGCCGGGGTGGATCCGCTGCTGCGGGCCTGTGCGGCACCGGACGGGAGCGAGGCGCTCGATCTCGATCGGTGATCGCTGTGTGCACGATCCGCTTCTTGGTCGCACGGGCGGTTCGCGATGGACTGAGGGCACGCCGGTCAACCACCGGAAACCCGGGGAAAACCCGGGATCCCCAGGCCGGGTGACCCCGGGAACCTCCGCGTTCCCGGTGGCCCAACGGCCCCTCTCCGCAAGGGAGTTCCACCATGCCCACCGTCACCGTTCAGCAGGGCCCGCGCAGCGTCGAGCTGAAGCGGGAGCTGGCCAAGCAGATCACCGATGCGTTCGTGGACGCATACCGCATCCCCGCCGAGACCGTGACGGTCTGGATCCAGGAAGTCCCCACCGACAGCTGGGGCGCGGCGGGCACTCTGACTGCCGACAAGTAGTCGTCGGACGGGGACGGGCGGTCCGGCCTTCACGGGGGAGGGCCGGATCGCCCACCACGCAACCCCCCCGTCCTACGGCAGCACCCCCGCCCGGCGGGCCGCGGTCACTGCCTGGAGGCGGGTGTGGGCGCCCAGCTTCCGCATGGCGGAGCGGAGGTAGCTCTTGACGGTTTCCGGGCGCAGGCCCAGGCGCTCCGCCACCTCCGCGTTGGTGGCGCCGGACGCGACGCAGGACAGCACGTCCAGTTCGCGTGGGGCGAGGGCGGGGGCCGCGCCGTCCGTGCCGGGGCGACGGGACGATGCCGTCGCGAGGCGTCCGCACGCCGCCAGGAGCTGCTGTCGCAGCAGGGGGTCGCCGACCCGCTGGGCCAGGTCGCGCAGCTCGCCGTGTGCCTCGCGGACCTCTTCCCACCGGGCCGGGTCGCCGGCGGTGGAGGGAGGTCCGCCCTGCTCATCAAGAGCCCGGGGGAGTGGCACCGATAGCAGCCGCGCCGCCTCGTCCTGGAGCAGCAGTGCCTGCTCCAGTTCCCGTGCCACCTCCATGGCCGCCGAGAGCGGGCGGTCACCGAGCCGTACCGGGCGGCGCAGCGCCCCGTACAGCACACCGCGCACCCGGCGCCGGACGATCACCGGTACGGCGAGCACCGAGCGCAGCCCCTCGGCGGCCACCGCCGCGTCGTACTCATGGCTGATCACCGAGGAGGCGCTGTAGTCGGTGACCGCGAGCGGGCGGGACAGCGCCACGGCCTTCCCGCCCAGTCCGTTGCCCCGCACGATGTCCAGGCCGCGCAGCACCGCGGTCTCCGTACCGGCCAGCTCGTTGATGCGGTAGTGGCCCGCACCGGCCCGCAGACCGCCGAATGCCACCGGCAGCCCGCTGTCCCGCCGCAGCCGCGACAGCGCCGCCCGTACGTCCGCCGTCTCGTGGGCATCCGGGTCGAGCCGCACGCCGAACCTCCGCTTCCCCCCATTCGGGGGTGGTGAGACCTGGGCCACTGATTACACGATGGCAGCCAGCGGTGCGGCAATGAGGAGGACATATGACGGACACGGAATCCGGTGCGACGGGTCGCGCACCGGCCGCCACCGAGGAGTTCCGGGCGGCGCGGGATCTGCTGCTGCGGCACCGGGAGGACTATGCCGCGGCCCGCGCGGCCTTCCAGTGGCCCCGCCCGGAGCACTTCAACTGGGCACTGGACTGGTTCGACACCCTCGCCCGGGGCAATGACCGCACCGCGCTGCACATCGTCGAGGAGGACGGCAGCGAGACCCGGCTGAGCTTCGACGCCATGCGCCGACGCTCCGACCAGGCCGCGAACTGGCTGTCCGCCCAGGGCGTGCGCGCCGGGGACCGCATCGTGATGATGCTCGGCAACCAGGCGGAGCTGTGGGAGACCGCACTGGCCGCCATGAAGCTGCGGGCCGTCGTCATCCCCGCGACCCCGCTGCTCGGCCGCGCCGACCTCGCCGACCGGATCGACCGCGGTCATGCCCGGCACGTCATCGTGCGCGCCGCCGACACCGGAAAGTTCGACGGCGTGGCGGGCGACTACACCCGGATCGCGGTCGGCGGTGCGCCGGACGGCTGGCTGGCGTACGAGGACGCGTACGACGGCCCCGAGACCTTCGAGCCGGGCGGGCCCACCCGGGCGGACGACGCCCTGATGCTCTACTTCACCTCCGGCACCACCGCCCGCCCCAAGCTCGTCGAGCACACCCACGCCTCGTACCCCATCGGGCATCTCGCGACGATGTACTGGATCGGTCTGCGGCCCGGCGATGTGCATCTGAACATCTCCTCGCCCGGATGGGCCAAGCACGCCTGGTCCAATCTCTTCGCGCCCTGGAACGCCGAGGCCACCGTCTTCATCCACAACTACACCCGCTTCGACGCGGCCCGGCTGATGGCGGAGATGGACCGGGCCCACGTCACCAGCTTCTGCGCCCCGCCGACCGTCTGGCGGATGCTCATCCAGGCCGATCTGTCCGCGCTCCGCCGGCCGCCGCGGGAGATCGTCGCGGCTGGTGAACCGCTCAACCCGGAGATCATCGAGCAGGTGCGGCAGTCCTGGGGCGTCACCATCCGGGACGGCTTCGGACAGACCGAGACCGCCGTCCAGGTGGCCAACACCCCTGGTCAGACCGTCAAGCCGGGCTCCATGGGCCGTCCCACCCCGGGCTTCGACGTCGTCCTCCTCGACCCGGTCAGCGGCTCACCGGGCGACGAGGGGGAGATCGCCCTCGACCTCTCCACCCGGCCGGTCGGCCTGATGACCGGCTACCACGGGGATCCGGCACGCACCGCGGAGGCGATGGCCGACGGCTACTACCGCACCGGCGACATCGGCAGCCGCGACCGCGACGGCTGGATCACCTATATCGGACGCGCCGACGATGTCTTCAAGGCGTCCGACTACAAGATCTCCCCGTTCGAGCTGGAGAGCGCCCTGCTGGAGCACGAGGCGGTCGCCGAGGCCGCCGTGGTGCCGGCCCCCGATCCGCTGCGGCTGGCCGTCCCCAAGGCGTATGTGGTGCTGGCGGCCGGGTGGTCGCCCGGCCCGGAGACCGCGAGGCTGATCTTCGAGCACTCCCGTGAGGTGCTGGCCCCCTACAAGCGCATCCGGCGGCTGGAGTTCGCCGAGCTGCCGAAGACCGTCTCCGGCAAGATCCGCCGTATCGAGCTGCGCGAGCGCACCGCGCAGGGCGACGGCGGTGCCGAGTACTGGGAGGAGAACCACCGATGAGCCAGCAGCAACCGGAGCTGTCGTACGCCTGCGGGACCGCCGGGCGGCCGCTGCTCGGCCACACCATCGGCGCCGATCTGACCCGCACCATCGAACGGTTCGGCGAGCGTGAGGCGCTGGTCGAAGTGGCGAGCGGCCGCCGCTGGACCTACGCCGCACTGGGCCGCGCGGTCGACGAGGTGGCCCTCGGCCTGCTCGCCAAGGGCGTCGTCAAGGGCGACCGGGTCGGCATCTGGGCGCCCAACTGCGCCGAGTGGGTCCTCGTCCAGTACGCCACCGCCCGGATCGGGGCGATCCTCGTCAACGTCAACCCCGCCTACCGCGCCCATGAGCTGGGGTACGTCCTGCGGCAGGCCGGCATCAGCGTCCTGGTGTCCGCGACCCACCACAGGACCAGTGACTACCGCGGGATGATCGAGCAGGTACGCCCCGAGAGCCCGGCGCTGCGCGAGGTGATCTACCTCGGCGACGACACCTGGAGCGCACTGCTGGCCGCCGGTGCCATCGTCCCGCGGGAACAACTCCCCGCCTGCGAACAGGAGCTGACCGCCGACGACCCGGTCAACATCCAGTACACCTCGGGCACCACCGGCTTCCCCAAGGGCGCCACCCTCTCCCACCACAACATCCTCAACAACGGCTACTGGGTCGGCGAGACCCTCGCCTACACCGAACAGGACCGAGTGTGTCTGCCGGTGCCCTTCTACCACTGCTTCGGCATGGTCATGGGCAACCTCGGCGCCACCTCGCACGGCGCCTGCATCGTCATCCCGGGCCCCGCCTTCGAACCCGCCGCCACCCTCCAGGCCGTCCAGGACGAACGCTGCACCTCCCTCTACGGCGTCCCCACCATGTTCATCGCTGAGCTCAACCACCCCGACTTCGCCTCCTACGACCTCTCCTCGCTGCGCACCGGCATCATGGCGGGCTCGCCGTGCCCCGAGGAGGTGATGAAGCGGGTGGTCGCCGAGATGCACATGACCGAGGTCTCCATCTGCTACGGCATGACCGAGACCTCACCGGTCTCCACCCAGACCCGCCGCGACGACGACCTCGCCCACCGCACCGCGACCGTCGGCCGGGTGCTGCCGTACATCGAGGTGAAGGTCGCCGATCCGGCGAGCGGGGTGACCGTGCCCCGCGGCACCCCCGGCGAACTGCGCACCCGCGGCTACAGCGTGATGCTCGGCTACTGGGCGGAACCCGAGCGCACCGCCGAGGTCATCGACCCGGCCCGGTGGATGCACACCGGTGATCTCGCGGTGATGAACGACGACGGCTACGTCCGGATCGTCGGCCGCATCAAGGACATGATCATCAGGGGCGGTGAGAACGTCTACCCGCGCGAGATCGAGGAGTTCCTCTACTCCCACCCCAAGATCGCCGATGTCCAGGTCGTCGGCGTCCCCGACGAGAAGTACGGCGAGGAGATCGCCGCCTGCGTCATCCTCCGCGACCCCGAAGACCCGCTCACCCACAAGGAGTTGGCCGCCTACTGCCGCGCCCACCTCGCCCACTACAAGGTGCCGCGCCACCTGGAGATCCTCGACGCCTTCCCGATGACCGTCAGCGGCAAGGTCCGCAAGATCGAGCTGCGCGAGCGGCTGGCGAAGGAGGTGGGGCGGGTGCCGCGGTGATCCCGGCCCGGGGTGCCGGGCGCGGGGTGTTCAGCGTGGCCGCGCCGCTTCCTGCGGGACGTACCCCAGGTCGACCGGCCCGGGTGCTGCTGTGGCGTGGCCGACCGCGCCCCGCCACGGTGCGAGCAGCGCGGACAGGCGGGGCGGCCAGAGCGGGTCGGCGGAGGCGGCCAGCTCGGCCGGGCTCCACCAGCGCCAGCCCAGGATCTTGTCATCCACATGGGCGGCCGCCACCCCCTCGGCCGGCTCCCGGCGCGGCCCGTGGGCCAGATAGAGATGCTCGTGCTGGCGTACGGGGACGCCGGCCCGGGTGAAATCGTGCTCCCAGGTGCCCAGCAGCGGCCCCGGCTCCAGATCGGTCCAGCCGGTCTCCTCGCGCAGCTCGCGCCGAGCCCCCGCGCGCGGCGCCTCGCCGGGGTCCAGCCCGCCGCCGGGCATCGCCCAGTGCACCCCCACCTCTTCGTTGTCGTACCGGAAGAGGAAGAGCGCACCGTCGGGGTCGAGCACGGCAACCCGGGCCGCCTGGCGGGGAGTTCGCATCGCGCCAGCCTACGCCGCCGGGCGGTGGCGGCCGCTGGGGCCCGGCACGCCGTCGCACACGCCGCGCCGACCGCCAGGCCGGTACATGCCTCGGTGGGCCGCAGGGACCGGACCGGCGGCGGTGTTCAGGACCGCCGCTCTCCCGGCCAGTCCAGCAGCAGGCGCTGCGCCTTGGGCAGCGAGGCGACCACGAGGTCGTACGAGTCCTCGATCATGTCCAGTACGAGCCGGTCGGGAAGGTCACCGTCCAGAGAAACGGTGTTCCAGTGCCGCTTGTTGAGGTGGTAGCCCGGCACCACTTCGGGGTGCGCCGCCCGCAGCCGCTCCGCCAGCTCGGGCTCGCACTTGAGGCTCACGGTGAGCGGCGTATCCGTCAGCGTCGTCAGCGCGAAGATCTTGCCGCCGACCTTGAAGGTGGACACATCAGGGTGCCGCGGGAAGGGGAATTCCTCGGTCGCACCGTTGAAGTCCAGGCAGACGGCCCGCAGGGCATTCGCGTCGATCATCCGCACATTCTCCCCGGCCGGGGGTCGGCTCCCTCGTCGGCCGCACCGCTGTGTTCTGTCCCGGCCGCGTCCTGGGTGCGGGCCGGGACGACGGAAGCACCCGTCAGCGCAGGTACGTCTGCTGCCACTCGATCGACGACATGCTCAGCGCGGCCTCCGCGAGAGCCTGCGCCGACGCGGTCTTGAGACTTGCCAAGCTGGTGTCGATCCAGTTCTGAACGATGCTGCAGCCCTGCTCGCGGTATTCGACGGCCTGTACGAGGCATTCGAGTTTGTCGGCATCATGGGCGACAACGACCTCAAGCGAGTCGCCGTTCTCATACTCTTCGACGACGCGCTGGACTCCGGAGGCGACGGCGGGGTGCGCAGCGGAAACCTGGTCGGCGGTGACCTTCTCATTCGAAGCCGCTTCCAGGTAGCGCCGACCGATGTGCGGGATGTCGCCCACGCGGGTTTCCTGGGTGTCGTGGAACAGGCACATCAGGGCGACCTTCGCCGGGTCGGCCCCTTCCATCATGGCCAGCACCGCGCCGATGATGCCCACACGGAAGGAATGCTCGGCGATGCTCTCGGGGTCTTTGACTCCGGCGATCCACCAGCCGGACCGCTTGGCCCGCTTGAGCATCCCCAACTCCAGGAGGTACCCCGCCGTGCCCCGTGCGCTGATGTTCTCGTCGGCCATGGTGCCCTCCGGTGTCATGGTTCCTGATCGCGTAGAACGTAATGCACGGCGCCCAGTTCGCGCCGGGAGCGCAGGGAGATCGAGCCCGTTTCGAGTATCCGCGAGACGCGTCCGGCGAGGGTGCGGGTGAGCGCGGGCGATGCCTGCGGTAACCACCTGTGAGCCGTCAGCAGGGCCCAAAGGGAGTGGGCGTACAGGTCGGCATAACCTGGTGATTCGTGAAATCCCTGGGCCAGCCCCCGAAGAAGGGTCACTGGGTCCCAGCCGGTCAGACCGCGGTCGATCATGAACGCGTCGCTGGGCTGCGGCTCCCTGAGCACCCCCAGCCAGTAAGCCCAGTAATTCAGGTTCGCCGTCTCTGCCGCGTCGTCGTCGGCAATCGACCGGTCGATGAAGTCCAGCAGCGGCACGGGGTCGCCACGGCGGGCGAGTGCGGTAGCGGTGGAGCGGGCTCCTGCCCAGCGCGGCGACCCTCCCTGTACGGTGATGAGGCCCCGCCGGGCGTGGAGGGCGTGCGCAGTCCAGGAGTTGGCCTCCGAACTGCCGTCGTAGCTGGTGAGATAGAGCGCCTGCCGGTGGAGGAGCGCGCGGCCGTCGCCTGCCTTCTCGGCCCTTTCGACGGCGCTCCTCAAGTGCGAGAAGAATGCACTCCGTTCCTGTGTGCCCATGAGGGGGGCCGTGGCTACTGGGCCGCGCCTGGTGGGAGAAGGCCGTTGCAGTGCCGGTGGCGGGGTCCCGTTCACGGCCCAGGCGATCATGTGGGCTGTATCGCGGGTGTGTACCCATCCGGCGAGCGGGTGGAGTTCGGGCTGTTCCGGTGGATCAAGCGCCGCGCCGATGATTCGGTCGGCATCCATGGCGGCATCCAGCAGGCCAAGAGCCGCCTGGTCAGCGCCGAGGGCCAATAACCGGCGGCGCAGATCAAGGAGCGCCCCCGCCTTCATGTTGACCAGGGGCCGGCGCCCGGACTCCCTCCCCTGGACGGTTCCGAGGTCTACGCCGAGGGCTTCAGCCATTCCCGCTTGTGTGAGCGGGATGGATTCCCTGGTCAAGCGCAGCACAAATCCCGCGATCAGGCCCGTGGTCCCGTGATTTCTCGCGGATTGTCTGGCTGCCATGAAGCCCCCGAATGCGATCCACTGCCTAACACGTACCCCCGGTCAGTCCTATCGCACCGGTCGCGACTCTACGTTCGGGATGGGCAACTTCAAGGCCCGGCCCATGTCCGGTAGTTGCCATCTGTCGGCCGGGCCCCAGTCCGCACAGGCGCCCCTGGGCTCCGTATGAATCTTCACCCGACAGGGTGAGCGGGACTCTCCATTTGGCTTTTGACGAGGAGGAATGCAGTGATCTCACACATCACGATCGATCGGCGGGACCTTACCTACGACCCGCGCGCCCAGCAGGCTGCGCTGCCCGTGACCATTCATCACCGCGAAGGTCACACAGAGCCTTCCCTCCTGGTCATGGACCCGGGGCAGGTAGAGCTGTACGCCATCCAGCTGGAACGGGCCATTGCGAAGCGGAAAGCCGCGCAGGAAGGGGCGGCCCGGTGAATGACTTCGCATGGCCCGGGCCGGCCGAGCGTCGCGTGCCGGCTGTCGGCGATGAGATGGAGTACGCGCCCGATCGATGTGCTGTTGTCACCGACATCAGGAAGGCGTTCTCTATCTCCGGATTTCTGGGTGCCGGGAGTGGCCGGTGCGGAATCTCCACGAGTTGCGGGTGACCCGGACGCGGGATCAGCGGATCGCGGACGGTGACCTGCGATGAGCCGGGTGACCAAGTCGACCAGCTCACGGCGCGCGGCTGCGGATGACACCAGGCCGTCTGTCCTACCCATCGCCCGGCACCCCTCCTCCGTTTCGATTCTCAAATCACCGAAGGCGGAGTACTGTTTCTGAAATCGAAGCAGAGTCGGTGGTCCGGAACGGGAACGGCGAGCAGCGGTATGCCCTCAACTCCCGTAACGAGCACCCGAGTCTGCGCCACACAGAAACGAGGAGCCATGGATTTCCCTGCGTTAGCGGTACGCGACGCCGTCGCCCGCGCGCTTGCCGAGGACGGCTGCCGTGACGATGTCACCACCCGCTGGAGCGTGCCCGCGGGGCTGCGTGCGCAGGCCGAGATCATCGCGAAGCAGCCGGGAGTGATCAGCGGGCTGCCCGCCGTCTCCGAGGTGTTCCGCCAGCTCGACCCCGACGTGACGGTGGAGGTGCTGGTGGCGGAGGGGACGCTCGTCTCATCGGGCCGGACGCTGGTCCGCCTCACCGGCGAGGGACGCAGCCTGATCACCGGGGAACGCACCGCGCTGAATTTCCTCCAGCGCATGTGCGGTATCGCCACGCTGACGAAGCAGTACGCGGACCTGGTCGCCGACCTGGACGTCAAGGTCCTCGACACCCGCAAGACGGCCCCCGGGCTGCGGGCCCTGGACAAGTACGCCGTGACGTCCGGGGGCGGCACCAGCCACCGGCTCGACCTCTCGGCCATGGTGCTGCTCAAGGAGAACCACCTGGCAGCTGCCGGCGGTGTCACCGCGGCGATCGACGCGGTCCGCGCCGGTATGGCGGCCGAGGGCCGGGAGACGCTCATCGACATCGAGGTGGAGACCGTCGCGGAAGCGGAGGAAGCACTGCGTGCGCGGGTGCCCTGGATCATGCTCGACGACATGACGATCGACGAGATCAGGCAGGTCGTACGGGCCCGGGCGGAGATCGCCCCCGGCGCCGGCGTCGTCCTGGAAGCCTCCGGCGGAGTCACTCCGGAACGACTGCGGCCGATCGCCGAGGCCGGGGTGGACATGGTCTCCATCGGCGCGCTGACCCACAGCGCCCCGGCGCTGGACCTCAGCATGCTGCTGACCGGGACACCCCGCGCATGACGGCCACGCGGCCGATGTCCCCCGGCCCCGTACCGGCAGCGGACCTCACCGTCGACGGCACCGGCCTGCTCTGCGTGGCCCTCCTGCTGCGGCTGCGGGCCGAGATCGCCGAAGCCGAGCCGGGCACGGTCGTGCAGGTCATCGCGACCGATCCGGCAGCTCCGCTCGATCTGCCGGCCTGGTGCCATATGACCGGCCATCACTATCTCGGACCGGTACCGAGCGACGAGCCGGACGGCACGGTCTACGCCCTCCGCCTCTCCGCCGACGCCCGCCGCACGCGCTCCGACGCACCGTGGCGCACAGACCGGCCGAGCGCGGAGACGGAGCTCTGACCAGCGGTCTCAGCCCTCCCCACGCGTCCAGCCGGGCTCCCGGCGCATCGCCACCCGCGGCCAGCGATCCAGCCCCAACGCCGCCTCGTGGGCGCGGATCGCCCGTAGCCCCGGGGTGAGTTCGGCCTCGGGGAGCGCCCGGAATCCGATCCGGGCGTAATACGGCGCGTTCCACGGCACCTCGGTGAAAGTGGTCAGGGTCAGCGCGACCCGGCCGCCGTCCCCCATGGCCCGGTCGATGAGCGCCCGGCCGATGCCACGGCGGGCCCGGTCCGGGTGGACCGAGACCTGCTCGATATGGGTGCAGCCGTCGACCGGCTCCCAGAGCAGATAGCCGACCGGGCGGCGGCGCCCGCCGCCCGGCCCCGCTTCCTCGTACGCGGCCAGCGCCCGCCCCGCCCGCTGGAACTCCGTCAACTGCTCGATCGACGGCGGCTCGTCGTCGGCGACCGCCGCCATCCCGAGTCCACGGAACGGCTCCCCGGCCGCTCGCTCGATGGCGCGCAGCGCGGGCAGTTCGTCGAGGGCGGGCACCTGGATGATCACGCGACCAGTGTCGCCGCTTCCGAGGGGGCGGGCGAGCGGGTTTTGTGGCCGGTGGGGGCTACGACCGGCCCGGCCGGTGCCGGCGTATCCCCCTCGGCCGGGCTCTCACCGCTCCGCCGCCCCATACCTGATCAGTTCGTCGGCCGGGTCGTTGACCGGTTGTGGGGTGCCGGTGAGGTCCATGACGAAGAGGGGGAGGTGGAGGTCGTCGGCGCGGGTGCGGGCGTCCCGGGCGTAGCCGGCGAGGGAGAAGAAGACGGCTATGGCGGAGTCGTTGAGGCCGTTGAGCCAGAGGCATTCGATCTCGCGCAGCTCGGTGGCGCGGGTGGTCGGGTCGACCTGGGCGACCACGCCCGTGCCGCGCAGGTCCACGCCGGAGGCGGTGCGCTCCTGGGTGCGGGCGACATCCGCGTAGCCCAGCCACTTCAGATACTGTGCGGCGGCCGTGACGCAGTCGCGGGCCGTACGGATCGTGACCGGGCGGAAGGCGGGCCGCAGGAGGGCGCGCGCGGGGTCGGCGGCCGGTGGTGGGGCGGGCCTCGGTGCGGGCTTTGACGCGGGCTTCGGCGCGGTGGGGCCGGAGGACGGGAAGTCCGGGGGCGGCAGGGCGGGCGCCGGGGCGACGGGGACCCGGACGACGGTGCCGCAGGCGCAGCCGGACTCCGGGGCCGGCCACTCGTCCTGCCGGCCGCAGACCTCGCAGCGCACCTCCACCCAGGAGGCCTGCCAGGTGCGGTGGAGTATCTCGACGGGGACCCCGCCGCGCAGTACGGGCATGGTGAGCGGGGCCCCGCAGGCGCACGGGAAGGTGGGCGGGGTGAAGGCGTTCTCGCGGCGGCACGTGGGGCACCGCACCGGCACGCTGTCGGCCATGGTCGGCTCCTGGCAGGTCGGGCGGCAGACAGTCGGATCTGCTGCTGCCCCCATGGTCCCTCCAAAGTCGGGTGCCGGGGGCCGAATTGCGGCGGTGAGTGCGAGTGAGGAAGAACGCAGGGGAGTCGGGGCGGACGGAGGGTGCGCAGCGCGGTGCGCACCTCGCCGTGGTGCGACAGGGCCCGGCGCCCGTGACAGGGCCCGGCGTCCGTGACCGTACGGAGGCCGGGCCCTGTAGTGGTGTCCGTCCGGCAGCGCGGGCTATCGGGCGCGACGGGACATCGCACCGCCGGACGGAGTCTGGGATGGAGGAGGCGGGCTCCGCGGCGGGGGAGCGGGCTCGCCCTTCCTGTCGGGCGAGCGCTGCCACCGCACTGCGTGCTCCCGTATGCCGCGGAGCTCGCACCCCTTCTCCGTACCGACAGCCACCCCTCAACGGGCCGCCGGTACGGACGCACGAGGAACTGACCTCCCGTCAGTCCTCGTGCAGCTCGCGGACCCTGGCCTCGACGCGCTTGCCGTAGTCCGGGTCGGCGGCGTGGAAGTGGGCCAGGTTCTTCTCGATCACATCGTCGCGGCTGACCTGGGAGAGGCCGCCGGCGATGTTGTTCACCAGACGCTTCTTCTCGTCCTCCGACATCAGCCGGTAGAGCTCACCGGCCTGGAAGAAGTCGTCGTCCTTGGTGTGCGCGGGCGCCTCATGGGTGCCGACGTGGCCGGAGACGGCGAGCGGCGCCGAGAGCGCCCGGCCGGTCTGCACCGGGCCGCTGTAGGAGTTGGGCTCGTAGTTCTTGGCGTACCGGTCGTAGCCGTTGGTCGCCATCAGGCCATCGCGGCCGTAGTTGGCGGCCTCGGTCGCCTTGGGGGCGTTCACCGGCAGCTGGGTGTGGTTGACGCCCAGGCGGTAGCGGTGGGCGTCCGCGTAGGCGAACAGCCGGCCCTGGAGCATCTTGTCCGGGGACGGGCCGATGCCCGGCACGAAGTTGTTCGGGGAGAACGCGGACTGCTCGACCTCGGCGAAGACGTTGTCGGGGTTGCGGTCCAGCACCAGGCGGCCCACGCGCTGCAGCGGGTAGTCGCTGTGCGGCCACACCTTCGTCAGGTCGAACGGGTTGAAGCGGTAGTCGGCCGCCTCGGCCGCCGGCATGATCTGCACATACAGCGTCCAGGAGGGGTACACGCCCCGCTCGATGGACTGGAGCAGATCGGTCTGGTGGCTGTTCGGGTCCGAGCCGGAGAGCGCGGCGCCCTGCTCGGCGTCCAGGCAGCGGATGCCCTGGTTGGTCTTGAAGTGGTACTTGACGAAGAAGGCCGCGCCCTCGGCGTTCGTCCACTGGTAGGTGTGCGAGCCGTAGCCGTTCATGTGGCGGTAGGAGGCCGGGATGCCGCGGTCGCCCATCAGCCAGGTGATCTGGTGGGTGGCCTCGGGGGAGTGGGCCCAGAAGTCCCAGACGTTGTCCGGCTCCTGCTTGCCGGTGAAGGGGTCGCGCTTCTGCGAGTGGATGAAGTCGGGGAACTTGATCGGGTCCTTGATGAAGAACACCGGGGTGTTGTTGCCGACGAGGTCGTAGTTGCCCTCCTCGGTGTAGAACTTCAGGGCGAAGCCACGCGGGTCACGGGCCGCGTCCGGGCCGCCGAGGCTGTCGGCGACGGTCGAGAAGCGGATGAACGTCTCGGTCCGTTTGCCCACGGTGTCGAGGAAGCCGGCGTGGGTGAAGGCGGTGACGTCGTCGGTCACCTCGAAGTAGCCGTACGCTCCGGAGCCACGGGCGTGCACCACACGCTCCGGGATGCGCTCGCGGTTGAAGCGCGCGAGCTTCTCCAGCAGGTGCTGGTCCTGGAGGACGAGCGGGCCGCCGACGCCGGCGGTGGCGGAGTTCTGGTTGTCGGCGACGGGGGCGCCAGCCTCCGTAGTGAGAAAGCGCGCCGTCAGCGAGGGCTTCGACATGGTGACCTTCCGTACGAGAGCGCGGAAGTTGGCTTCCGCGTGTCGGAGCGTAAGAAGCGCTACGACCAAACGTCAACAGTTTGTTGAAACAAAGCTGAGAGGTATCCGGTGGTGTTCCGGGCGGCGGCCGTGCCTGGGCGCGACAGGACAAGTGTCGGCGCGGCCGCCGCCCGGAAGCGGAGGGGAAGCGTCAGCGGAACCCGGGCCTCCAAAGGGGCCGGGTCGCCGCGTGGGGGCGGCTTCCTCATGGGGCGGCGGACAGGGGCCCCGAGGCGGGGCCCGCTGTGCCGCCGTGGACTCAGCCTTCGGTGGGGTGTCCGGAGAGGCGTTCGACGCCGCGCAGGAGGGCGGAGTGGTCGAGGCCGCCGTCGCCCTGGGCGCGCAGGGAGGCGACGAGTTGGGCGACGACGCTGCCGACGGGGAGGGCGGCGCCGACCGCGCGGGCGGCGTCGGTGACGATGCCCATGTCCTTGTGATGGAGGTCGATGCGGAAGCCGGGGCGGAAGTCGCGGGTGGTGAAGTTGTCCTTCTTGCGGGCCAGGACGGTGGAGCCGGCCAGTCCGCCGCCGAGGACGTCGAGGGCGGCGGTGAGGTCGACGCCGGACTTCTCCAGGAAGACGACGGCTTCGGCGCAGGCCTGGATGTTGACGGCGACGATGAGCTGGTTGGCGGCCTTGACGGTCTGGCCGGAGCCGTGCGAGCCGCAGCGCACGATGGTCTTGCCGAGGGCTTCCAGCAGGGGGCGGGCGGCGTCGAAGTCGGCCTGGTCGCCGCCGATCATGATGGACAGGACCGCTTCGATGGCGCCGGCTTCGCCGCCGGAGACGGGGGCGTCCAGGACCCGGATGCCCTTGTCGGCGGCGGCGTGGGCCAGGTCGATGGAGGTCTGCGGGGTGATCGAGGACATGTCGATCAGCAGGGCGCCGCGGCGGGCGTGGGCCAGGATGCCGTCGGGGCCGTAGGCGATGGCCTCGACCTGGGGGGAGGCGGGGACCATGGTGATGATGACGTCGGCGTCGGCGACCGCTTCGGCGATCGAGCCGGCCACGCTCCCGCCGTTCCTGGCCAGCCGCTCCAGTTTGTCGGCCTCCAGGGTGTAGCCGGTCACCGGGTAGCCGGCCTTGATCAGGTTCTCGGCCATGGGTGAGCCCATGATGCCCAGACCGATCCACGCGACCTTGGGAAGATTGCTCATGAGTGTCTCTTTCGAAGCGCTTACGAGGTGTCAGGAGTGCGCCGCGCGGCGGTCGGCCGGGAGCCAGCCGAAGGCCGCGGCGCTGGTGCCGTCGCCGGGCTTGTACTCCAGGCCGACCCAGCCGTCGTAACCGGCCTTGACGAGGCGGTCGAGCAGGCCGGCGAGGTCGAGGTCACCGGTGCCGGGCGCGCCCCGGCCGGGGTTGTCGGCGATCTGCACATGCGCGGTCCGGCCGGTGTAGCGGTCGATGACCTCGTCCAGGTCCTCACCGTTCATCGACAGGTGGTAGAGGTCCATCAGGAAGCGGGCGTTGTCCAGGCCCGTCGCCGCGTTCACCGCGTCCACGACCTCGATCGCCTTCGGTGCCGAGACGATCGGGCAGTTCGGCGACTCGGGTGCGTTGAGCGCCTCGATCAGCAGCGTCCCGTTCACCTCCGCCACGGCCCGCGCGGCGTACGTGAGGTTCTCCAGTGCCAGCCGGTCCTGCTCGGCCGCGTCCACCCCCTCGACCCGGTTGCCGTACAGCGCGTTGAACGCCGTGCAGCCCAGCGAGCGGGCGAACTCCACCGCCACCGGCACATTCGCCCGGAACTTCGCCGACTCCTCGCCGGGCACGGACAGCGCGCCACGGTCCGGGCCCGGCAGCTGCCCGGCGTAGAAGTTCAGCCCCACCAGCCGGGTCCCCGCGTCGTTGAGCGCGTCGCGCAGTGCGTCCAGCTCCGCCTGCTCCGGCACCGGGGCATCCACCCACGGCCACCACAGCTCCACGGCGGTGAAGCCCGCGGCCCGTGCGGCGGCCGGCCGCTCCAGCAGCGGAAGCTCGGTGAACAGGATCGACAGATTGACGTTGAAGCGCGTGTCCGGGAAACCCATAACGGCGGCGCCCTTCCGGATAGTGGAACTGTTTTTCTGCTTAATGGAACAGTGCCTGGCGGGCTCGGAGGCTGTCAAGGGGGCCCCGGGGCAATTTCTGGTGGCCGGGCCGAACCGCGCGTAGGTTGAGCGGCGTGCGATTGAGAGTGGAGTTCACAACGGAGCCGTTCGACCTGGACGAGGCGCCGGCGCATGCGGTGGTGGCGCGGGACATCGTCACGGGCGCCGAGCTGGACGCCGTGGATGTCGGTCCGTTCGGCAATACGGCCGAAGGGGACGCCGACCAGGTGCTCGGTGCGGTGGCCGCGCTGCTGCGCGAATCCCTGCAAGCGGGTGCCACCCGGGTCTCGCTTCAGGTCAATGTCATCGGCGAGGCCGGGCCGGGCGAGGGGGACGCGACATGACGGATCCCGCCGACCACCCCTTCGTCCAGGCGGTCAAGCCGCTGGTCGACGCGATGGGTGGCCAGATGATCGCGCCGGACCTGGCCGAAGGTGACGATGTCGTCCTGACCTGGGAGGGCCAGGACCGGGTGGCCGTACGGCTCCCGCATCTGTCGGACTCGCTCGACCACATCCTCGCCGAGCTCCAGCGCCGGCACGGGGTGCCGCTGGCCGAGCTGGACCGTAAGACCAAGCAGTCGGTCGTGCGGATTCTGGAGTCCCGCGGCGCCTTCTCGGTCCGGCATGGCGTGGAGACGGTCGCCAGTGCGCTCGGGGTGAGTCGCTTCACCGTGTACAACTACCTGAACAGGGAGAATGCCGCGAAGGGTGCCGACTGAGGCAGCCGGTCGCGGCCCCACCCGGCTGCCTCGGCCGCCGTCCCGCAGCACCGGACGGCGGCTTTTGTGCCGCCGAGTTTTCAACAAAGTGTTGACGTGTTGTTGCCGGGGGTCTTAGCTGTTTCCAGCCAAGCAGAGCTGTCCAGCACCACCAGGCCACGGAGGCTTCCCGTGTCTTCGAGTTCATCACGCTCGACGGGGGACACCCCCGTGCCCCCGGCGGGGCTCACCCGGTTCAACACCGCGGACGACGCCACGGCACGCGCCGCACTGCACGAGGTGTGCGCCAGCCGGACATGGGGCGAGCGGATACTCGCCCGGCGTCCCTACGCCACCACCGACGCCCTGTTCGCCGCGAACGACGCCGCCATGGCCGGCCTGACCGCGGCGGATCTGGCCGAGGCGATGGCCGGGCATCCGCCCATCGGCCGGCCGAAGCCGGGCGACCCGACCTCGCACCGTGAGCAGAGCGGTATGGCGGGCGCCTCCGACGCGCTCAAGGCGGAGCTGCTCGAACTCAACCTGGCCTACCAGGAGAAGTTCGGGCATGTCTTCCTGATCTGCGCCTCCGGCCGGACCGGAGAGCAGATGCGGGACGCGGTCCGGCACCGGATCGGCAACACGCCGGACCAGGAACGAGAGATCGTCCGCGCGGAACTCGGCAAGATCAACCGCATTCGTCTGACCCGTATCGCGGAGCACGCAGAAGGAGACGCAGCATGAGCAGCGAGACGGCCGCACCGACGTCGGTGTCCACCCACATCCTGGACACCAGCGTGGGCCGCCCCGCGGAGGGCGTCGCCCTCACGCTCTCGGTGCGCTCCGGCAGCGACGGCGCCTGGACCGCCCACGGCGCGTCCACCACCGACGCGGACGGACGCTGCAAGGACCTGCCGGACCTGCCGGCCGGCACCACCCATGTGCGCCTCGACTTCGCCGTCGAGGAGTACTTCGTTTCAAGCAAGCACGGCAGTTCACACCAGCACGGCGAACACCGCACAGCACACCAGCAAGCCGAGGAACAGCAGGACGCCCCCCGCGTAAGGGACAGCGGAGCGTTCTTCCCGGAGGTGGCAATCACCTTTGCCGTCCAGCCGGGCGAGCACTATCACGTACCGCTGCTGCTCAACCCGTTCGGCTACTCCGTATACCGAGGGAGCTAGCACCGACATGACTGCCCATTCCCGCCCGGCCCGCCCGGTGATGCTCGGCCAGAACCAGTACGGCAAAGCGGAAAACCGCGTCGTCAAGATCACCCGCGACGGCGACACGCACCACATCAAGGACCTGAACGTCTCCGTGTCGCTCTCCGGCGACCTGGAAGAGGTCCACCTCTCCGGCTCCAACGCCCACTGCCTGCCGACGGACACGACCAAGAACACCGTGTACGCCTTCGCCAAGGAGTACGGGATCGAGTCGGCCGAGCAGTTCGGCATCCACCTGGCCCGGCACTTCGTCAGCAGCCAGGAGCCGATCCACCGGGCCCGCATCCGGATCGAGGAGTACGCCTGGGAGCGGATCGCCACCTCCGACGCCAACTCCCGCTTCATCGGCGCCGACGAGGTCCGGCACTCCTTCGTCCGCAAGGGCCAGGAGACCCGCCTGACCGAGATCACCTACGACGGTGAGCAGTGGCAGGTCATCTCCGGGCTGAAGGACCTCGTGGTGATGAACTCCACCAACTCGGAGTTCTGGGGCTACATCAAGGACAAGTACACGACCCTCAAGGAGGCCTACGACCGCATCCTCGCCACCGAGGTGTCCGGCCGCTGGCGGTTCAACTGGACCGACGACGAGCAGCGGATGCCGAACTGGGAGCGTTCGTACGAGCAGGTCAAGAAGCACATGCTGGAGGCCTTCGCGGAGACCTACAGCCTCTCGCTCCAGCAGACCCTGTACCAAATGGGGTCGCGCGTCATCAATCACCGCTCCGAGATCGACGAGATCCGCTTCTCGCTCCCGAACAAGCATCACTTCCTGGTGGACCTGGAGCCGTTCGGGCTCAAGAACGACAACGAGGTCTACTACGCGGCCGACCGCCCGTACGGCCTGATCGAAGCCACTGTTCTGCGCGACGGTGTCGAGCCCAGGATCCCGGTGGATCTGACGAACCTCTGAGCGCTCCGACGCAACGCCGTGCCGTGCGTTCCCCTCCCCACCCCGCAGCGGGGAGGGGAACGCACAACCTGAGGGGAACGACCCATGGCACAGCACCCGCACGACCCGCACCACCCCGCGTCCCCGGTCCATCCGGTGGACGAGAAGCCGGCGGGCAGAAGGCTCGTCCCGGCCGCGCTCCAGCACATCGCGGCCATGTACGCCGGTGTCGTCACCCCTCCGCTCATCATCGGCCAGGCCGTCGGCCTGGACACCGCGGGCCGGACCCGACTGACCGCCGCCACCCTCACCCGCGGACTGCGCACCGACGGCCTCGCCACCCTGCTCGGCCCCGTCTTCGGCGGCTTCCCGACCAGCGCCTTCGCCCAGAACGTCGGGGTGGTCTCGCTGCCCCGCGTGCGCAGCCGCTATGTCGTCGCGCTGGCCGGTGCCACGCTGCTGGTGCTGGGCGCGTTCCCGGTGCTGGGCGCGGTGGTCTCCCTGGTGCCGATGCCGGTGCTCGGCGGCGCGGGTATCGTCCTGTTCGGATCGATCGCGGTCAGCGGTATCCGTACGCTCTCCGAGGCCGGTCTCGACGACAGCTCCCCCATCATCCTGGTGGCCGTCTCACTCGGCGCGGGCATCATCCCGCTCGCCGCGCCGGCCTTCTACGCCGACTTCCCCGCCTGGGCACGGACCGTGCTCGGCTCCGGGATCAGCGCCGGAGCCCTGACCGCGGTCGTGCTCAATCTGTTCTTCCACCATCTCGGCACCCGGAGCAGCCCACGGGCAGCGGTCCTGTCAGCCGCCTCGTCCGGCTCCGGCACTCAAATCCCCTAGGGCCATGCCGTGCCCACCGCCAGTACCGAAAGAAGGAACCGCACCATGGCTGCACCGGCATCCCCTGACAGCGCGGTGACGCAGCGCCTCGTCATCGAGAACTGCGCCATCGCGACCGTCGACGCCCACGACACCGAGTACGCCACCGGCTACGTGGTCGTCGCGGACCAGGTCATCGAGTCGCTGGGCGCGGGCAAGGCCCCCGAGGGGCTGTCGAACGTGGTCCGCCGGATCGACGGCACCGGACATCTGGTCACCCCCGGCCTGATCAACACCCATCACCACTTCTACCAGTGGCTCACCCGGGGCCTGGCCACCGACCACAACCTGTTCAACTGGCTGGTCGCGCTCTACCCGACCTGGGCCCGGATCGACGCCCCGATGCTCGCCGCGGCCACCCAGGGCTCGCTCGGCATGATGGTCAGGGGCGGCGTCACCACCGCCTCCGACCACCACTACGTCTTCCCCCGGGGCTCCGGCGACCTGGTCGGCGCGGAGCTCGCCGCCGCCGCGGAGATCGGCGCCCGGATCACGCTGGCCCGCGGCTCCATGGACCGCAGCGAGAAGGACGGCGGGCTGCCCCCGGACTTCGCCGTGGAGACCACCGAGGGCGCCCTGCTGGCGACCGAGGAGGCCATCGACACCCACCACGACGCCTCCTTCGGCTCGATGGTGCAGATCGCCGCCGCGCCCTGTTCGCCGTTCTCCGTCTCCACCGAACTCATGCGGCAGGGTGCCGAGTTGGCCCGCCGTAAGGGCGTACGGATGCACACCCACGGCTCGGAGACCGTGGAGGAGGAGAAGTTCTGCCACGAGCTGTTCGGCATGGGCCCGACCGACTACTTCGAGTCCACCGGCTGGCTCGGTGACGATGTGTGGATGGCGCACTGCGTCCACATGAACGACTCCGACATCGCCGCCTTCGCCCGCACCGGCACCGGCGTCGCGCACTGCCCGTCCTCCAACGCCCGCCTCGCGGCCGGTATCGCCCGCGTCCCCGACCTGCTCGCGGCCGGGGTCCCGGTCGGCCTCGGCGTCGACGGCACCGCCTCCAACGAGTCCGGCGAACTCCACACCGAGCTGCGCAACGCGCTGCTCATCAACCGTCTCGGCGCCCACAAGGAGGCCGCCCTCAACGCCCGCAAGGCGCTGCGGCTGGGCACCTACGGCGGTGCGCAGGTCCTCGGCCGGACCGCCGAGATCGGCTCGCTGGAGGCCGGCAAGCTCGCCGACCTGGTGCTGTGGAAGCTGGACGGCCTCGGGCACTCCTCCATCGCCGACCCGGTCACCGCGCTGGTCTTCGGCGCCGCCGCGCCGGTCACCCTCTCCCTCGTCGGCGGCCGGCCGGTCGTCGAGGACAACCACCTCAGCAACGTCGATGAGGACGCCATCGCCCGCACCGCGCGGGCGGAGGCCCGGCGTCTGGCCCGTATCGCCGCCGAGGGCTGACCCCCACGGCGCGGTCACGCGACCGGCGCAACCCCCTGACTCGGCCGGGAGGGACGGCTCCCGGCCGGGCTTGTGGATCCGAGCGGGGTCCACAAGCGCCGGACCCCGGAGGTATGGGAACTCCCGTATCTCCGGGGCCGGTTGGCCCGGCCACCCCCGTCCACGCGCCACAAGCGCGCCCGGCCCCACCACGCTCACCAGGCGACTCCCCGCAGTACGCACCACATCGCACGCCCTCCGTGACAGCCTCGCCTCGCCGGCCCCCGGCGACGCAGAAAACGAAGGAGGCCCGCAGTGGCCGCAATGACCGGGCAACAGTCGGAGGGGGACCGGAAACATCCGGTCGATGAGACCCTCCCGCCCTTCAAGATGTTCACCAGCGGCCTCCAGCATGTGGCCGCGATGTACGCGGGTGTGGTGGCCCCGCCGATGATCGTGGGCCCGGCCTGCGGGCTGAGCGCCACCGAGACCGCCTTCCTGATGGGCGCCAGCCTCTTCACCGCGGGTATCGCCACCCTCCTCCAGACCCTGGGCTTCTGGAAGGTCGGCGCCAGGCTCCCGTTCGTCAACGGTGTCTCGTTCGCCGGTGTCACGCCGATGGTCGCCATCGGCAAGGCCCAGGGACCCGGCGACGCCCTCCCGGTCATCTTCGGCGCGGTGATCGTCGCCGGGGTGCTGGGATTCCTCGTCGCGCCCTACTTCTCCAAGCTCGTACGGTTCTTCCCGCCCGTGGTCACCGGCACCGTCATCACCCTGATCGGCGTCTCGCTGCTGCCGGTGGCGTTCAACTGGTCCCAGGGCGGCAACGACCGGGCCCCGGACTACGGTTCGCTGACGAACATCGGCATGGCCGCGCTGACGTTCCTGATCGTGCTGGTGCTGCGCCGGGTGCTGCGCGGCTTCCTCCAGCAGATCGCCATCCTGCTCGGGCTGATCGCCGGCACCCTGATCGCGATACCCGTGGGCATCACCAACTTCTCGGCGATCTCGGAGGCGTCGCCGGTCGGCTTCCCGACGCCGTTCCACTTCGGCGCCCCGCAGTTCGACATCGCCGCGATCGTCAGCATGTGCATCGTGATGCTGGTCTGTATGACCGAGTCGACGGCCGACATGCTCGCCCTCGGCCGGATCGTCGGCCGCCCGGCGGACGAGCGCACCATCGAGGGCGGACTGCGCGCCGACACCCTCGGCACCGCGCTCAGCCCGCTGTTCAACGGCTTCGCCAACAGCGCGTTCGCGCAGAACATCGGCTTGGTCGCGATGACCAAGGTGCGCAGCCGTTTCGTCGTCGCGACCGGCGGTCTGATCCTGATCGTGCTCGGCCTGTGCCCGGTGGCCGCCTCGGTCATCTCGCTGGTCCCGCTGCCGGTCCTCGGCGGCGCCGGCATCGTGCTCTTCGGCTCGGTGGCCGCCAGCGGCATCCAGACGCTGGCCTCCGCCGCGATGGAGAAGGGGGACAACGCCCTGATCGTCGCGGCGGCCGTCGGCATCGGCCTGATCCCGATCGCCGCCCCGGACTTCTACCACCACCTCCCCAAGGACCTGCTGGTCGTCCTGGACTCCGGCATCAGCACCGGCTGTCTGGTCGCCATCGTCCTCAACCTCGCCTTCAACCACTTCGGCGGGAAGACGGCGGACGGGGACGCCGCGGACGGGCACCCGGCGGACGCTCCGGCCGCGGCGGGGCACGGCGGTCCGGAGCCCGCAGCGCCGCCCGCCGCCGTCCCCGCGGACGGAGCCGGGGAGCCCGCGGCGGCGCCCGCCCACTGACACCGGGCGGCCCGACGGCCCGTAGGGGAGCGGCATCCGGCGCTTCCCCACGGGCCGTCGGGCACGGTGCGGGCGGCGGTCCCGGTGGTGTTCCGGGTGGCGGTCCGGGCGCGGCCCGGGAGGTCAGCCGAGGTGGTAACGCTCCCCGTAGACCTTCCAGTTCAGCGGGGTGTGCAGAGCGAGGTTGCCGTCCTTCAGGAACACCCGCTGCGCGGTGTCGATCCGGCTGGTGTCGCGGTGCGCCTCCTCCTGCCGCATCGCCCACACCCGGGCGTCGAGAAAGGCGTTGAGGTAGGTCTTCTCATCGCCGCCCCGGGAGGGCGGTTCGGCCTTGGCCAGGGCCCGCTGGCGGATCGCGGGGAAACCGGTCCGGTCGTCGCCGTCGCCGTGCATCACGAGTGCGTCGTAGTACGCGAACTGGCCCAGCGCCCCGATGCCGTCGGCCTTGCCCCGCTCGACCGCCGGGCGGAAGTACAGCCGGTCCCGCTCATCGTTCTGGGCCTTCCGGAACGCGGGATCCCGGGCGGCCTTCTTCCATGCCCCGGGGAAGCCGGGGTCCAGGCCGTCGTGCGAGTCGCCGCCGTCCACCTCGCGCAGCGCGGGGAGGTACTTGGCCAGGACGTTGCCGGGCTTGCGACGGGTGTAGAGCTCGACGAGTTCGAGCATGTCGTGCGTCCCGGACGTGAAGCCGATGATGCCGCCGGTGTATCCCCGGCCGTCACCGATGTCCTCGATGTACCCGTACTGGGCCCGCCAGTCCAGGGAGGAGTTCTCCGCACTGGAGACCAGCTGCATGGCGATCTCCTTCTTCGCCGGGTCGTCCAGGTCCGCCGCCGCGCGCGCCGTGTGCCGGGCGTGGTGGCCCGGGGCCGTACGGGGCGGGGCACCCGGCGCGACCGTGCAGGCGCCGGCGGTGGCCACGGCGAGCAGCACCAGGCCCAGGGTGAGGCCGGTGGTGGTTCCGGGCACGGCCCGGCCGTTCGCTCGGGTGCGCATGGAATCTCCTGTCGGAGCGGGTGGTGGTGCGTCAGCCCAGCAGCCCGCGCAGCAGCTCGCGGATGCCCGGCCCCGGGTCGAAGTCCTCGGCAGGGAAGGCGAGTTGATGGAAGGCGACGCCGTCCATGTAGTCGAAGAGGATCTCGCAGTGCCGGCGCGGGTCCGGCGAGCCGAAGCGCTGGAGCCACTCCGCTCCCCACCCGATGACGGTCTCGCGGCCGCGGGTGAGCGTCGGGCGGAGTTCGGGCCGGGCGGTGGCCTCCAGGTAGAGCGCGAAGCGGGCGCCGGTCCTGGCCCGCTCGGGTCCGGTCGCGTACCGGAGGAACCGGGCGACGGCGTCGGCGAGTTCCCCGGCGTCGGCCGGGCCGGCGGCCGTGGCGAAGTTCTCCCAGTCGCGGCGCTCCAGTGCCTGGAGGTGGTCGACTATCCCGTCGATCAGTGCCGCCCGGTTGCGGAAGTAGTTGGAGGTGGTGCCGGACGGGACGCCTGCCGCGGCATCGACGGCCTGGTACGTCAGCCGCCGTGCTCCCTCGCTGCCCAGTACCTGGACCGCCGCGTCCAGCACCTGATCCCGTCGTCGTGCCACCCGAGCGCCCTTCTCCGTGTCTCTTTACTATGTTTGTAGTGCGGATCTACTACGGACATAGTACCGTGCCGCCATGGCTCGGACACCGCGCAACGCGGCGGTCGCCGGCGGGCTCGCCACCGCCCTCGCTCTCCGCAGGAGCTGCTGGCCGACCGAGGTCTTCGCACGCGCCGGCCGCCTCCCCGCGTCCGGCACCGCCCTGGGACTGTGGCCCGCTCAGGCGCGCGGCGCGGCGAGCACCTCGGCGAGCTGTCCGGCCATCCAGTCGAGTTCGTCGGCCGCGACGACCAGGGGCGGGGCGAGACGGATCGTGGAGCCATGGGTGTCCTTGGCGAGGATGCCCCTGGCCAGGAGCCGTTCGCAGACCTCGCGCCCCGACATGAGCTCCGGGTCGATGTCGATTCCGCTCCACAGCCCGCGGCTGCGGACGGCGCGGACGCCCTGGCCTATGAGCCCTTCGAGCCGCTTGCGGTGCTGCTCGCCGAGCCGGGCGGCCCGCGCCTGGTACTCGCCGGTCCGCAACAGCTCGACGACGGCGTGCCCGACGGCGGCGGCCAGCGGATTGCCGCCGAAGGTCGAACCGTGGCTGCCGGGCCGGATGACGTCGAGGACCGAGCGGGGGCCGACCACGGCGGAGAGCGGCACGATGCCGCCGCCGAGGGCCTTGCCCAGGATGTACAGGTCAGGGGTGACGCCCTCCGCGTCGCAGGCGAAGGTGGTGCCGGTGCGGCCGAGACCGGACTGGATCTCGTCGGCCACGAACAGCACGTTCTCCCGGCTGCACAGCTCGCGCACGTCCGGCAGGTACCCCTGCGGCGGGATCACCACGCCCGCCTCGCCCTGGATCGGTTCGAGCAGCACCGCCACGGTGTCCTCGTCGACCGCGGCCGCCAGCGCGGCGGCATCCCCGTAGGGCACGGAGCGGAAGCCGGGCGTGAACGGGCCGAAGCCGTCCCGCGCGACCGGGTCCGACGAGAAGCTCACGATCGTGGTGGTACGCCCGTGGAAGTTGCCGTCGGCGACGATGATGTTGGCCCGGTCCGCGGGCACGCCCTTGACCTCGTAGCCCCACTTCCGGGCCACCTTCAGCGCGGTCTCGACGGCCTCGGCGCCGGTGTTCATCGGCAGGACCAGGTCCATCCCGGCGAGTTCGGCGAGATCCCGGCAGAACGGGCCGAGCCGGTCGTTGTGGAAGGCGCGGCTGGTCAGGGTGAGCCGTTCGAGCTGGTCCCGGGCCGCGGCCAGCAGCCGGGGGTGGCCGTGGCCGAAGTTGAGCGCCGAATAGCCGGCCAGGCAGTCCAGATAGCGGCGGCCGCCGACGTCGGTCACCCACGCGCCCTGGCCGGACGTGAGGACCACCGGCAGCGGGCTGTAGTTGCGGGCGGTGGCGGTATCGGCGAGGTGGAGGTGCTGCCGGGCCTCGGGGGCGAGCGGGAAGCCGCCGGTGGTGTCGGTGGTGTCGGTGGTGTCGGCGGTGGTCATGGGTGGTTCCTCGTTCCTGGGTGGCGCGGGTGATGCGGGTGCGGGAGGGGGAAGGTGCGGGCGGCACCACGGGCGTAGCGGGCGTCAGAGCCGGGGGACGAACTGCTCCGCGGCGGCCAGATAGCCGGCGAGCAGGGCGTGGGCGACGTCCCGCACCCGCTCGTCGGGCGGCAGGAACGTCGGGGAGTGCAGCTGCTCGGTGCCGCCGTGCGTTCCCACGAACAGCATCAGCGCGGGCATCCGCGCGGAGAAGTACGCGAAGTCGTCCGCGCCCGCGGACCGCAGGTCGGTGGCGACCTTCAGCCCGAGGGAGGCGAGCAGCGGCTGGGTCGCGGCGGTCAGGGTCGCGTCGTTGTCGAGCACCGGCTCACCCCGGGTGATCCGGACGTCCGCGGTGCACCCGTACGCCTGGGCCACCGACTCGGCGGTCTCCACCAGCCGTTGATGGAGGAACTCGCGGTCGGCCGTCCGCATCGCGCGCAGGGTGCCGCGCGCCTCCGCGGAGCCGGGGACGACATTCGCCGCGGTTCCGGCGGCGAGCGTGGTGACGCTCAGCACCACGGAGGACATCGGGTCGGTTTCGCGGCTCACCAGGCTCTGGAGCGCGACCACGACATGGGCGAGGGTGACGACCGGGTCGCGGGTGAGGTGCGGGTAGGCCGCGTGGCCGCCGCGGCCCCGGACGGTCACGGTGAATTCGTCCGCCGAGGCGTTGACGCCACCCGGGGTGCAGGCGACGGTGCCCGCTTCGAGCAGCGGCTGGACATGCGCCCCGACGGCCGCCCGGCACTGCTCCCGGTCGAGGATCCCGTCCTCGGTGACGTCCTGCGCGCCGGACGGATAGGTCTCCTCGCGGGGCTGCAACACGGCGAGCAGCGGGGCCGGTCCGCCGGCCCGGTCCACCGCCCGCGCGAGGGCGACCAGCGCGGCCAGGTGCACATCATGACCGCAGGCATGCATCACCCCCGGGTGCCGGGACGCCCAGGGCACCCCGGTCTCCTCGTGCACCGCCAGGGCGTCGAGTTCCCCGCGCACGGCGATGGCCGGACCGCCGCCGCCCACCCGGACCACGGCTCCGGTGCCGGCGACTTCCGTAGCGGAGTGCCGGCCGGGCAGCGCGGCGAGCACCAGCTCGCGGGTGGCGGCCTCGTCGCCGGACAGCGCGGGCCGGGCATGGAGCTGATGGCGCAGCTCGACGGCGCCGGCCAGCTCCCGTTCGAGCTGCGCCGCGAGCGCGGTGAGGGTGGCCTCGCTGCTCATGCGCCGCCCTCCAGACCGTAGACTCGGCGGGCGTTGTCGTGTCCGATCATGCGGGCCACCCGGACCGCCTCATCGAGGTCCCATTCGCCGCTGCCGACCCATGGCGCCATCGCCCGCAGCATGCCGCGCCGCCACAACAGCGCGCCCAGATGGTGCAGTTCGGGCGGTCCCCAGGCATCGCTGGAGAAGAGGATCTTGGCGAACGGAGCCAGCTCCAGGGATTCGGCGACCACGGCGTCGGAGCGCACCCCCGTGTAGTTCACCCCGAGTCCGACATCGAAGAAGACGTGCGGGAAGACCTGCGCCAGATAGCCGGCGTTGCGGTGGAAGGGGTAGCAGTGCAGCAGCAACAGGTCGACGCCGTGCGGCTGCACGCTCCTGATGAACCGGGTGAGCAGCAGCGGGTCGCAGCGGTGCAGCTCCACGTCCGGATCGCCGTATCCGGCGTGCAGTTGGATGGGCAGCCCCCGGTCGACGCCGGACCACAGCACGAAGCGCAGCAGCACCGGGTCGCTGACCCGTACGGTTCCGGTGCGCTCGCACTCGGCCAGCCATCTTCCGGCCGCGGCGGTGACCTCGTCGTCCCCCGGCCGCCCGGGGGCGAAGTCGAAGCCGAACCGGTAGGCGACGATGCTCTTGAGGCCGACCGCGTCCACGGTCCGTGCGGCGAGGGTCTCGCGGAACCGCTCGGCCAGGCCGGCCGCGTCCACACCGCTGCGGGCCACGTCCTCCAGCACCGACTCCAGCCGTACGATCTCGTCGACGGGGCGTCCGGAGGCCCGGGCCATCTCGCCGGTGCCGAGGATCTCCGCGCCGCCGTACCCGGTCTCCAGCAGGTAGTGGTCGATGCCCGAGGCCGCGAGCAGTCTGCGGGTGACCTCGGCCGCGCCCAGTTCGCGGCGCCGGGCGAGATAGGTCTCCGGCGTGGCGTGCGCGGGGAGGCCGAGGACCGGGGCGCACCAGCGGCGCACCGCGAACCCGATCTGCGAGTCGAACTGGGTCATCCACGGCGGGACCGGACGGTCGGACTCGGTGAGCATCAGCTCCAGTCCGGCGCGGTCGACGTCGTCGCGGAGCGCGCCGTGGACATGGTGGTCCACGAGGGGCAGTTCCGCGAGCGCCGCCGCCAGGGCGTCAGTGGACATCGGCAACCTTCCGGATACGTGCGGCGTCGTCCAGCCCGGCCAGCTGCGTGAGCTCGGACCGCTTGACCGACAGATGGGTGGCGAGCAGCCGCGGGTCGAACCAGGACCGCACGACCTCGTCCGATTCGAGTGCGTGCAGGGCCTCTTCGAGGGTGGCGGGGAGGGCGGGGACCCCGTCGAGCACCGCGGCGTCGGTGTCCTCCGGCCACACCGTGGGCTCGTCGTAGTCGCGCACCAGACCTTCCAGCCCGGCGCGGAGCAGGACCCCCAGGGCGAGCCAGGGGTTGGCGGTGGCGTCGGCCGCGCGGTACTCCAGGTTGAACTGGGCGGCGGGATCGGACCCGGCGAGCTGGGTCGTGGGACAGATCCGCAGCAGCGACTCACGGTTGTGCTCGGCCAGGAAGATCCCGCCGGCGCTCCAGCGGTGCGGGGTGAGCCGGAGGAAGGAGACCGGGCTGGGCGCGGTCCAGGCGGTCAGCGCCGGGGTGTGGCGCAGGATGCCGGCGGAGAACCGGGCGCCGAGCGCCGAGAGGCGGCCCGGCCGCGCGGCGTCGAAGAGGACCGGACTGCCCTCGGCGTCCCGCAGACTCAGATGGAGGTGGACCCCGTTGCCCACCCCGTCGGGCGCGAGGAGGGGCGCGAAGCTCACTGGCAGGCCACGACGGCGGGCGAGGTCGCGCACCAGCTCCTTGAGGAGGACGGCGCGGTCGGCGGCGGCCATCGCGGTACCGGGGCGCAGGGTGATCTCGAACTGCCCGTCCCCGTACTCCGGGAGCCAGTTCTCCGGCTGGAGCCCGGCCTGCTCCAGGAGCCGTACGAGATCCGAGCCGAAGGGCTCCGCCTGGCGGAAGCGCTGGAGCGAGAACGGCGGGCTGGTCGGCAGTCCGCCGAGCACGAATTCGTGCTCGATCGCGGCGACCACCTCCAGCCCGGTGCGCTCCCGCAACTCCTCGACCGCGTCGCGGAGGAAGGTGCGCGGACAGCAGGGCCAGGGTTCCCCGTCGGGCAGGGTCTGGTCGGCGAGGTAGAGCCGGAGCGCGGGAGCGTCCCCGTCCGCCGGGATGTCGACGCCGGTGGCCGGGTCCGGGATCAGCCGCAGGTCGCCGCGCGAACCGAAGACGTTGTCCGGCGCGATCGGGCCGAATGAGGAGATCGCGAGATCGGCCGGGACCCAACCGGTGCCGGAGCGCAGCGCGGAAGCCTGGTCCGCGGCGGGCACGGCACGCCCCCGCACCTGCCCGGCCAGATCGCAGGTGGCGACGAAGACGGTGGCGGCGTCGGTCATCGGGGGGTCCTCGGGGGCGGCGCGGAGGGTCGGGGAGGGGCCGGGGACGGTGCCGGGACCGAGGAGTCCCGGCCCCGTCCCCTTCGTGTGCACCAGCGTCATGAGGGGACCTTTCGGTTCGGGTCGGGCAGCTGTGCGTCGGCGACCAGCGCACCGGCCAGCCGGGCGCCGATGCGCCGGGTGAGGGAGGGGGCGAACAGGACGACCGCGACACCGGCCAGGCACCAGGCTGCGGCGATCCAGGGGAAGTAGGTGTAGGGCGCGCGCTGGCCGGTCGACTGCTGGAGGAAGACGAAGCCCAGATAGCCCAGCCCGGCGACCGGCACCACCAGCTCCCAGCGGGGGATGCGGCCCCGGCCGGAGAGCGTGAAGACGATCACCCCGACCCCGGCGACCGCGTACACCACCAGGACGCACAGCACACCGAGGGTGGCGAACCAGTAGTACGTGTCGAAGGCGCCGGCCCCGGTCCCGTACATCACGGCGGCCAGCGCCGCCGCGACGGCGCCGCACACCCGCAACGCGGTGGTCGGGGCGCCGGTGACGGGGTGCGTACGGGCGAGGGCACGCGGCCCGAAGCCGTCCCGGGCCAGCGCCTGGACCATACGGGCGGCCGCCGCCGAGGACGACAGCGCCGCGGCGAAGGCGGAGGCGACCGCGGTGAAGGCGATGACGAGCGCGAACCAGGTGCCGATGTACTGCCCGGAGAGCGACGACAGCGCCGACTCCGCCGCGCCGAACGCCCGCACCCCCTGGGCGTCGGTGCCGAAGCCGATCGTCTGGGCGAACATCATCAGGACGTAGAGACCGCCGGTCAGCAGCACACTGCCGGCCAGTGCGCGGGGGATGTTGCGCTTGGGGTCGTCGGTCTCCTCACCCAGCGACGCGCACGCCTCGAACCCGGCCCAGGACAGGAAGGCGAAGACGGTGGCCGTCATGACCGCGCCGTACGTGGTGCCGCCGGCGGTGAACACCGAGAGATCGAGGCTCTGGTGCCGGGGCGCCGAGCCCGTGGCGGCCCGCCCCATGATGACGGCGGCGAGCACCAGCATGGCGAGGATGCCGACGCCCTCCACGATCAGCAGGGTGCGGGCGGTGGTGCGACCGTCCCGGGAGTTGAGCGCGGTGACCCCGACGGCCGCGAGGAGCGCGACGGCCACCCAGGGCCCGGCGGAGCGGATGCCCATCGCGTGCAGGAATGCCTGGGCGAAGACACCGGTCGCGGCGAGGGTGCAGACGAGGAAGGCGAGATAGGTGCCCAGCAGGGCGAAGCCGCCGAAGAATCCGGCGCGCGGGCCGATGGTGGCCCCGGCCAGGGCATAGACGGAACCGGCCTGGTGGAAGTGCTGGGTCAGCCGCCAGAAGCCATAGGCGACCAGGCCGACACCGAGCAGGCCGAGCAGGAAGACGAGGGGAACGGCCTTGCCGACCGTGGCAGCCACTCCGGCCCCGTTGAGGCCCATGGCGAGCGTGGGTCCCATGAGACCGACGGAGAGGGTCAGCGCTTCCCACAAGCGCAGCTTGCGTGTTCGAGGGGGATTCGACACAGGGCGCTCCGAGGAGGAGACGGGGCTGCGTCCGCAGCAGCCCGAGTCCCGTCATGAAACATACGTTCCACGTAGCGCGTCAATAGGGCAGCGTTGAAATATTCATTTCATGGCTGTCATTCCATGGTCCGGTCGCCCGACGCCTCCTCCGCGGCCCTCATCCGCTCCTCCGCCGCCGTCCCCAGGCGTACATGCACCGCGGCCACCAGCGTCTCCACCACGGCCATCGGCGCCACGATGCTGTCGAACGGACTGGGCGCCTCGACCCGCACCGGCAGCACCACATCCGCGAACTCGGCCACGGGGGACAGCCACGGATCGGTGAACAGCACCACCCGCGCGCCGCGCTCGTGCGCGAAGCGGGCGAGCTCCACCGTGTCGCGCTGATAGCGCCGGAAGTCGAAGACCACACACACCTCCCGCCGCCCGAGATCCACCCGGAAGCCGCCGTCCTGGCCTGGGGCCGGTATGTGCACCTGGGTGCCCGGCCGCAGGAGGCGCAGATGCAGATCCAGGTACTCGGCCAGCAGACGGGAGAACCGCCCGCCGAAGCTCACGATCCGCTTCGCCGGGTCACAGATCAGCTCGACCGCCCGGTCGAACTCCTGCTCCGGCAGCGCGGCGAAGGTGTGGCTCAATGCCGCCCGGCCGACCTCCTCCGCCGCCTCGATCAGGTCCGAGGTCGGCGAGCTCTCGCTGACCACCGGCCGCAGGGTCAGCGGTGAGGCACGGCGCGCCTGCACCTCGTCCCGCAGCGACTGCTGGAACTGCCGGTAGCCGTCGAAGCCGAGCCGGGCGACGAAGCGGACGACGGTCGGCGGGCTCACCCCCGCCCGTCCGGCCAGCCCGGACGTCGACTCCAGGCCCGCCGCGGGGTAGTGCGCCATCAGCGCCCGGGCGATCTTGAGCTCCGCGGGCGACAGGGAGCCCTGGACCCGCCGCAGCCGCTCGGCCACCGTCGTCCCCAACTCCTGGCCCGCGCCCGCGTCCCCGCGCGCGGCCGACGGCTCGCCGTGCTCTCCTGGCCGACCATCCATCCGACTGCCTCTCCACTTGGTGATCACATGACACCACACCGGGCCGGGCCACCCGCGGCGCCGCGGGGCGGCGGCGGAAACACGGCTGTGCCGCGGTTCCGGAAGGGAACCGCGGCACAGCGGGGACGCGCGCCGGGCCGGCTCAGACCAGCAGCTCGTACGCGGGCAGCGTCAGGAACTCCGCGTAGTCCGCGTCCAGCGCGACCTTCAGCAGCAGGTCATGGGCCTGCTGCCACTTGCCCGAGGTGAAGGCTTCCTCGCCGACCTCGGCGCGGATGGCGGCCAGTTGCTCCGCGGCGATCGTGCGCACCAGATCCGCCGTGGCCTTCTCGCCGTTCTCGAAGACGACCCCGGCGTCGACCCACTGCCAGATCTGGGAGCGGGAGATCTCGGCGGTCGCGGCGTCCTCCATGAGGCCGAAGATGGCGACGGCACCCAGGCCGCGCAGCCAGGCCTCGATGTAACGGGTGCCGACCTGGACGGCGTCGATCAGGCCCTGGTAGGTGGGCTTGGCGTCGAGGGAGTCGATGGCGATGAGGTCGGCGGCCGAGACCGAGACGTCCTCACGCAGGCGGTCCTTCTGGTTGGGCCGGTCGCCGAGCACCGCGTCGAAGGAGGCACGGGCGACCGGGACCAGGTCGGGGTGGGCGACCCAGGAGCCGTCGAAGCCGTCGCCGGCCTCCCGGTCCTTGTCGTTCCTGACCTTGGCGAGGGCCTTCTCGTTGGCCTCCGGGTCGCGGCGGTTGGGGATGAAGGCCGCCATACCGCCGATGGCGTGCGCCCCGCGCTTGTGGCAGGTGCGGACGAGGAGTTCGGTGTAGGCGCGCATGAACGGCGCCGTCATCGTGACCGCGTTGCGGTCCGGGAGGACGAACTTGGCGCCGCCGTCACGGAAGTTCTTGACGATGGAGAAGAGGTAGTCCCAGCGGCCCGCGTTCAGGCCCGAGGCGTGGTCGCGCAGCTCGTAGAGGATCTCCTCCATCTCGTACGCGGCCGTGATGGTCTCGATCAGGACGGTGGCGCGCACCGTGCCCTGGGGGATGCCGACATAGTCCTGGGCGAAGACGAAGATCTCGTTCCAGAGGCGGGCCTCCAGGTACGACTCGGTCTTCGGCAGGTAGAAGTACGGGCCCTTGCCGAGGTCCAGCAGCCGCTTGGCGTTGTGGAAGAAGTACAGCCCGAAGTCCACCAGGGCGCCGGGCACCGGCCGCCCCTCGAACTGGAGGTGACGCTCGTCGAGGTGCCAGCCGCGCGGCCGCATCACGACGGTGGCGAGCTCCTCGGCGGGCTTGAGGGCGTACGACTTGCCGGACGCGGCGTCGGTGAAGTCGATGCAGCGCTCGTAGGCGTCGATGAGGTTGACCTGGCCGCCGATGACGTTTTCCCAGGTCGGCGCGGAGGCGTCCTCGAAGTCGGCGAGCCAGACCTTGGCGCCCGAGTTGAGCGCATTGATGGTCATCTTGCGGTCGGTGGGGCCGGTGATCTCCACCCGGCGGTCATTGAGCGCGGCCGGGGCCTCGGCGACCTTCCAGCTGTCGTCGGCGCGGATGGCCGCGGTCTCCGGGAGGAAGTCCAGCGAGCTGGTCCGGGCGATCTCGGCGCGGCGCTCGGCGCGGCGGGCCAGCAGCTCATCGCGGCGCGGGGTGAACCGGCGGTGAAGCTCGGCGACGAAGGTGAGCGCGGCCTCGGTGAGGACCTCTCCCTGGCGTTCGGGGGTGTGCGCGGGATCGACTTCGACGATGGCCAGCGGGGACGGCGCTGGTGCGGACATGAGCTGTCACTCCATTCAGCGGCGGTGCCCGGCGGCCGCCGGAACGCCGGGCGGCACGGGGTGCCGCGGGCTCCCGGATACGGTCGCGGGCGCCGACTGGGTTCAGGGCGCTTCTGACCAGTGGAGACTAGTTTCCTTATCGCGGAACTTCAATGGTTTGTTGATGTCGAGATTCTCAGGCTCGACAGAAGTAGTGATCGAATGGCTCTCGGTGCCACACCGGTCACTCTCCATTACTCCCGCCCTCGGCTCGCCGCGTGCCCGCCGACGCCCGCTCTCACTCCAGACGGTGAAGATCCTCCGGCGTGTCGATGTCGTACGGCTCCGCGATATCGGAGCACTCGACGAGGGTGAGCGCGTCCGCATGCCGCTGGAGATAGGCACGCGCGCCGCGGTCGCCCTCCGCGGTCGCCGCGATGTCCGCCCAGCGGTCGGCGCCGAAGAGCACCGGGTGCCCCCGACGGCCGCCGTACGCCGCGGAGACGAGCGAGCCGCGCCCGCCGTACGCCGCCACCACCCGCGCCACCGCCGCGGCGCCGATGCCCGGCTGGTCCACCAGGGACACCACCACCGCATCCGCCCCGGATTCCGCCAGCGCGGCCAGTCCCACCCGCAGCGAAGTGCCCATCCCCCGGGCCCAGTCCGGGTTCTCCGAGAGGCCGTACGCCGCGAGCTCGGCCCGTTCACGCACGGAAGCGGCGGCCGCCCCCAGCACGATGTGCACCGGGTGGCAGCCGCCGTCCCGCAGGGCCCGTGCGGCGTGCTCGACCAGTGGCCGTCCCCGGTGGTCGAGCAGCGCCTTGGGCCGTCCCCCCAGCCGCCGTCCGCCGCCCGCGGCGAGCAGCAAACCGGCCACCCTCCCCTCGGGCCGCCCGGCGCTCCGCGTCCCCTCAGGGGCGTGGGGCCGGGTCCGGTGCGGCTGCTCTCGCGGGTCTTTCGGTGCTGTCGGTGCCATGGGGACTGCTTACCCCATGGCACCTCGCTCCGCGGCCCGTTGGGGTGCGGCCGACCGGGTCAGGCCGCGTCACCGGCGGCCCGTGGCCGGGGGATGTGTGGTCGGAGCCGGTCGCGCAGATGGTGCGTCCGTTCCTCCGCTTGCCGGCGTTCGGCGACATAGCGGTCTATGTGCTCCATCGTGATTTCCGAGGCGTCCGACAGGCCGTACGCGCGGCAGATGAGTTGGACGACGCTGACACGACGGGGATTCGAGCCGGTGTCGGGGCCGGAGTGGGGCTCCATGGCAATCTCCGATCCAGTGATATGCCGGATATTTCCTTGAAAGGGAGAATGCTCCATCGTGCCGCGCCATACGCATCGGATGGTGCGTGCCCACACCAAAGGGGGTCCTGGGGAACGTATGTGCCGACGCATCATCAGGCCAATTTCGGGCAACGCGCGCCAGGGCCGTTTCCGGGTCGCCTCGGCCGTCAAAACCCTTCGCGAAACCGGCCCTTCGGACAAGGCGCCCGTGCGCCGACCGGCGATGTGAGGATGCGGCGCCTGGCCGGATAGGGTTCTTCCCCGTTGCGAATGTTGTGGTCGTCGTGCCGAAGTGGCGGGCGTTTTTCTGAGCCGGGGGACGGTAGTAGTGGTGAACAGTTCAGGCGTGTCCGGAATCTTTCAGCCGCTGGAAGGTGACGATCCACGAGCGATCGCGGGCTATCGCCTCTCGGCACGGCTCGGCTCCGGCGGTATGGGCAAGGTCTATCTCTCCTACACGCCCGGCGGGCGGCCGGTGGCCATCAAGGTGATCCGCCCCGAGTTCAGCGAGGACGCGGAGTTCCGCCGCCGCTTCAAGCAGGAGGTGCAGTCCGCGCAGCGCGTCCAGGGCCTGTACACCGCGCCGGTCATCGACAGCGACGCCGGAGGCCGCAGCCCCTGGCTCGCCACCGCGTACGTCCCCGGCCCCTCGCTCGCCGCGGCGGTCGCCGAGCACGGCAAGCTGCCGGTGCCGACCGTACTGCTGCTGGTCGCCGGGATCGCCGAGGCCCTTCAGGTCATCCACGGCGCGGGCATCGTGCACCGCGATCTGAAGCCGTCCAATGTGCTGCTGGCCGCCGACGGGCCGCGCGTCATCGACTTCGGTATCGCCCGCGCCGCCGACGCCACGTCCCTGACCAGCAGCGGCGTCACCGTCGGTACCCCCACCTTCATGGCGCCCGAGCAGGCCGCGGGCAGCACCGTCAGCCCCGCCACCGATGTCTTCGCGCTCGGCCAGGTCGCCGCCTACGCGGCCATCGGCACCCCCGCGTTCGGCGAGGGCACCTCGCACGGAGTGCTCTACCGCATCGTCCACGAAGAGCCGGATCTGGCCGGACTCCCCGACGAACTGCGGGAGTTGGTGACCCGCTGTCTGTCCAAGGAGGCATCGGACCGGCCGTCCGTCGCCGAGGTGATCGAGCTGTGCGGCGCGGCCTCCGGGCAGACGCAGCTGCGCCGCCCCGAGGAATGGCTGCCCACCGCCGTCGCCGCCGACATCACCACCCGTGCCGCCGCGCCCGCACCCGCACAGACGCCGCCGCCCCCGCTGGAGGCGCCCACCGCGGGTGCCCCGGCCCAGCCGCCCGCCCAGCCGCCGGCCCCGCCCGCCCAGTCGCCGGTTCCGCCGGCCCAGCCGCCGACCCGGCCCGCGGCGCCGGTCGCGCCGGTGCCGACCGCCCTGAACCACCCGCAGACCCCGCCGCCCGGGTTCGGCCCGGCGGCCTACGCACCGACCGCCGCCGGGGCCGATGCGCCGACGGCCATGAGTCCGACGGCCATGAATCCGACGTCCACCGGCCCCACCGCCACCGGCCCGGCGATGACCGTCCCGACCGCCGCCGTGCCGGCCGCCCAGCCGCCGAAGAAGAAGCGCAAGGGGCTGATCGCGGCCCTGGTGGTGGTCTGTCTGCTGGCGTTCGCGGGCGCCGGCGGCGCCGCCGTCTACACGGTCATGAAGGCCGACGGCCAGAAGAAGGGCAACCAGGCCGCCGGCGACAGCAAGACGGCGAACAAGGGCTCCTCGCCGACGCCCGCCGAGGACCCGACCACGGGCCCCGGTGACGGCGAGGACGACGCCCCGGCGCAGGACCCGGCCCCGGTCGACTACAAGACCATCAACCTGCCCGACGACTACCACATTTCACTGGCCGACGAGCCGGTCCATCCGAGCGACTCCGACAACGACACGGACATCGACTTCTCGTACACGGACAACACCTACACCGACGACGAGGTCGACACCGAGACCGGCAAGCTGGTGCTGCTCAACGCCGGCCAGGAGGGCACCCTCGCCACCTGCCGTAACGAGACCCGGTTCACCGACAGCATCCTGACCAAGAGGCTCTCCAAGGGCGCCCAGATGTGCCTCACCACCAAGTACGGCCATGTCGCACTGATCACCTTCAAGGGCTACGCCCCGAAGTCGGACCCCAGCAGCTACATGACCATCGACGTCCGCGTCTGGCGCAACGCGGTGGAGCCCGAGCAGGACTCCTGAGGGAGAGGGCGGGGCCGAGGGCGGGGTGAGGGAGGGGCGCGCCCCCACCCCGTCAGGGGTGGGCACCCTCGTCACTACACCCGCCCACCCCCCGAAGGGGGGTGGGCGGCGGGGAAAAAATACGGACGCGTCACGCCAAGGTCGGGCCAAGACCCCGTCAGCCCCTGCCCCCGCCCCAGTCCCCACCCACCGGATTCCCCAGTGATCCAGTCGATTTCGCTCTCCGTATGGCGCGATCAGCGCAGAGTGGCGTTAACTGTCCGGCATCGCGGAACGGGCAACGGCTTTGGAGGACGCCGTCGTTGTGGAACAGCTTCAGAAGGACCGACGAGTGACCGGGGTCGAGGGCGACCCACGGGTCCAGGAACTGCGCGGGGCAGTGGCCCGGCTGCGTCGCCAACTGGCCGTACTTCCGGGGGAGTTACCGGATCGGGTGGCCGCCGATGATGAGCTGGCCGCCTTGGACGCGATGGTGAGTCACGGGTTGCCCGAGGTGCCCCGGCTGCGCCGTTCGCTGCTGCTGATCGCCGGGGCCGTCGGGTCCGTGAGTGCGCTGTCGCCCGCGCTGGCAGAGGTGCGCGAGGGCATCGACCGCTTCGGCGAGCTGCCGCGCGCCCGGTGACCACCACCGCGCAGCCCGGTCCGCGGTCCGGCGCGCCGGCGTGCTGCACGGGCTTGCGGACGGGGAGTGCGCGCCGCGGCAGCCGTGCGCGGACCGGCGCCGTACGCCACCTGCCGGCCCTGCCGGCCCGCGAGGGATGTGCCGGGTACCGCTACGCCGGCGTCTGATTCGCGAGCGCCACCGACAGTTGTGCCGCGACATCCTGAAGCACCGGCACGATCTTGTCCGTCGACGCCTCGGTCACCCGGCCGGTCGGACCGGAGATGGAGATCGCCGCCGAGGTGGGGGAGTTGGGTACCGGCACCGCCAGGCAGCGGACGCCGATCTCCTGCTCGTTGTCGTCGACCGCGTAGCCGAGGCGGCGGACGTCGGCGAGCGCTTCGAGGAAGCGGTCCGGGTCGGTGATCGTCTTGTCGGTCGCGGCGGGCATGCCCGTACGGGCGAGCAGTGCGCGGACCTCCTCCGCGGGGTGGTGGGCGAGCAGCGCCTTGCCGACGCCGGTGGAGTGCGGCAGTACCCGGCGGCCGACCTCGGTGAACATCCGTACCGCGTGCCGGGACGGCACCTGGGCGACATAGACGATCTCGTCGCCGTCGAGCAGCGCCATATTCGCGGTCTCGCCGGTCTCCTCGACCAGACGGGCCAGGAACGGCCGGGCCCAGGTGCCCAGCAGCCGTGAGGCGCTCTCGCCGAGCCGGATCAGCCGGGGGCCCAGTGCGTAGCGGCGGTTGGGCTGCTGGCGGACGTAGCCGCAGGCGACGAGCGTGCGCATCAGGCGGTGGATGGTGGGGAGCGGCAGCCCGCTGCTGGTGGAGAGCTCGCTCAGGCCGACCTCGCCGCCGGCGTCGGCCATCCGCTCCAGCAGGTCGAAGGCGCGCTCGAGGGACTGGACGCCGCCGCTGGCGCCTGGCTTGGCTTCGGCGGCGGAGGGGCTGGCGCTGGACGGCGGCACGGAGCGTTCCTTTCGGGCGGGTCAGACCGGTCTCGGCTGGGGCGTGCGGGCGCCGGGCCCGACCGGAGCAGCCTACCGGTCCCCTTACGTTGACACATGGACTCTCGCACACCCGTTCCCGCCGGTCAGGCCCGCTTTGTCCTGCGGAGGCCACCGGCGACCACAGACCTAGCCCCGATCCCTTGACGGTGCCAGTGGCCATAGCTACGTTCTGCTGCGCGAAACATACTGTCCATTCTGTGGAATCCTCCAAATCGCTGGAGCGTCATGCGCATTCTCGTCATGAACCCGAACACCACGGCTTCCATGACCGCTTCGATCCGCGCCACCGCCACCACAGCCGCCGCCCCGGGCACCGAGATCATCGCCACCGAACCCCTCTGGGGGCCGGAGTCCATCGAGGGCCACTTCGAGGGCTATCTCAGTGCCGCGGCCGTCCTGGACCGGCTCGCCACCCTCGACCTGTCCTTCGACGCGCTGGTCATGGCCGGTTTCGGCGAACCGGGCCGGGAGGGCGCCCAGGAACTGCTGGACGTACCCGTCCTGGACATCACCGAGAGCGCCGCCCAGATGGCGATGATGCTCGGCCACGCCTACGGCATCGTCACCACCCTCGACCGTGCCGTACCGCAGATCCGGGACCGGCTGCTGACGGCGGGACTGCTCCAGCGCTGTGCCGCCGTGCGGGGCACCGGGCTCGGCGTCCTGGAGCTGGAGGAGGACGCGGAGCGCACCGTCGAGGTGATCATCGAGACCGCCCGGGAGGCCGTCCGGGACGGCGCCGAGGTGATCTGTCTGGGCTGCGGCGGGATGGCCGGGCTCCAGGAGAGGGTCGCCGCGGCGCTGGGCGTGCCGGTGGTGGACGGCGTCGCCGCGGCCGTGAAGTTCGCGGAGGCGGTCGTCGGGCTCGGGCTGGCCACCAGTACGGGACGCAGTTTCGCGCCGCCCCGCCCGAAAGTCATCGGCTCCTGGCCGCTGAGCGCCCATCTGACCCCGGGGCGCGCTCAGGGCTCCCCACGGCACACTGAATTTTCGGCACAGACATCAGGCATCTGACAACTGACCCCCTAAGCTCCACCCAACCCGCCTGGGAGGACACGTGACCACACCCCCGAAGCCCCCGCAGCCGGACCCGCGCCTCTTCAACGAGGACCTCGCCCCGGCCCCCGAGCGCAAATGGGGCACGTACAGCATCTTCGCGCTGTGGATGTCCGACACCCACGCGATCAGCAATTACGCCTTCGCCGCCAGCCTGTTCGTGCTGGGTCTGCCGGCCTGGGAGGTGTTCGTCGCGCTGCTGGCCGGCATCTCGATCGTCTACTGGCTGATGAACCGCATGGGCCACGCCGGACACCGCACCGGCGTGCCCTATCCGGTGCTCGCCCGGGCGAGCTGGGGCGTCTACGGCGCCAATATCCCCGCGCTGCTGCGTGCGGTCATGGCCGTGGCCTGGTACGGCATCCAGACCTGGCTGGCCTCGACCGCCGTGGTCCTGCTGACCCTTCAGCTCGCGCCGGGCCTGGAGGTCTATCACCACAACTCCGTGCTGGGGCTGTCCACCCTGGGCTGGATCGCGTTCATGGTGATGTGGGGGCTGCAGGCCGTGCTGCTGACCCGCGGGATGGAGTTCATCCGCAAGGTGCAGGACTTCGCGACCGGCCCGGTGGTCTGGCTCGTGGTGCTCGCGCTCGCGGTGTATCTGGTCGTCAAGGCCGGCGGGGACATCTCGCTGACCCGCAGCCTCACCGGGCTCAGTGGCTCCGCGCAGCTCGAACAGAGCCTCATCGCGGTCAGTCTGACCGTCGCCACCTTTCTGACCCTGGTCCTCAATTACGCGGACTTCGCCCGCTTCACGCCCGACCACCGCTCCTACCGGCGCGGCAATCTGATCGGGCTGCCGGTGAACTTCACCGCCTTCGCGGTGGTCGCCGTGCTGGTCACCGCGGGCACGATCTCGGTCTTCGGGGAGGCGATCTACGACCCGGTGAAGGTGATCCAGAAGATCGACAGCCCGGTGGTCACCGTCATCGGCGCGCTGGCCTTCATCGTCGCCACCATCGGCATCAATGTCGTCGCCAACTTCGTCTCGCCCGCCTATGACTTCGCCAATCTCGCGCCGAAGTATCTGAACTTCCGGCGCGGCGGCATGATCACCGCGGTGCTGGCCGTCGTCGTCATGCCCTGGAAGCTGTACTCCTCGGCGCTGGTGATCCAGTACTTCCTGGGGGCGCTGGGCGCCTTCCTCGGGCCGTTGGTGGCGATTCTGCTCGTCGACTACTACCTGCTGCGCCGGGGCCGTATCGATGTCGATGCACTGTTCTCGGCCGATGCCCGAGGGGCGTACTTCTACCGCCGGGGCTACAACCCGAGGGCCGTGGCGGCCTTCCTGCCGGCCGCCACGGTCTCCGCCGCGCTCGCCCTGGTCCCGGCCTTCGACGTGGTCGCGCCGTTCTCCTGGGTCTTCGGAATGGGGCTCGCCGGTGGGCTCTACGCCCTGCTCCCGGGCCGTGACCGGGCGGCCGTGAGCGCCGGCCCGATCCCGGACGAGATCATCCCGTCGCAGGTCAGCGCGGCTGTGGTGGGGGCGTCGGCGACGCCCGAGGGGGCCGGGCCGGTCATCGTGCCGGTGCCGGCCGAGGGGTCTTGACGGGCCGGGGTCCGGAGTGAAGACTCGTTCAACAGATTGTTGAATCGGTGGGGCATTCGGGCGTGCAGAGCACGTTCCGGAGGGCACGGCCACTCCGTCGGCCGTGCACCCCACCCGCCCGCACGCCACGATGAGAACAGCTACGAGGAGGGGACCGGGTGTCCGAAACAGAGCTGGTGCTGCGCTCCCGGCGCGTCGTCACCCCAGAGGGCACGCGCGCCGCGTCCGTCGTCGTCAAGGACGGCAGGATCGACGCGGTGCTGCCGTATGACGACCGGGCTCCGGCCGGGGCGCGGATCGAGGACTTCGGTGACGACGTCCTGCTGCCCGGCCTCGTCGACACCCACGTCCACGTCAACGACCCCGGCCGCACCGAGTGGGAGGGCTTCTGGACCGCTACCCGCGCGGCCGCGGCCGGCGGTATCACCACCCTCGTGGACATGCCGCTCAACAGCCTCCCGCCCACCACCACGGCCGCCCACCTCGACACCAAGCGCGCGGTCGCCCGCAGCAAGGCGCATATCGACGTCGGCTTCTGGGGCGGCGCGATCCCCGGCAACGTCAAGGACCTGCGCCCGCTGCACGACGCCGGGGTCTTCGGCTTCAAATGCTTTCTGTCGCCCTCCGGCGTGGACGAGTTCCCCGAGGTCGACCAGCAGCAACTGGCCGCCGCCCTCGGCGAGATCGCGGGCTTCGACGGCCTGCTGATCGTGCACGCCGAGGACCCGGGCCACCTGGACGCCGCCCCCGAACCACACGGCCCCAAGTACGCCGACTTCCTCGCCTCCCGCCCGCGGATCTCCGAGAACGACGCCATCGCCGGACTGATCGTGCTCGCCCAGCGGCTCGACGCACGGGTCCATGTCCTGCATCTGTCCTCCAGCGACGCGCTGCCGCTGATCGCCGCCGCCAAGCGCGAGGGCGTCCGGATCACCGTCGAGTCCTGCCCGCACTTCCTGACCCTGACCGCCGAGGAAATCCCGGACGGCGCAACGGAGTTCAAGTGCTGCCCGCCGATCCGCGAGGCCGCCAACCAGGACGCCCTGTGGGAGGGCCTGGCCGACGGCACCATCGACTGCATCGTCTCCGACCACTCACCGTCCACCGCCGACCTCAAGACCGCCGATTTCGGCGCGGCCTGGGGCGGCATCTCCTCCCTCCAGCTCGGGCTGCCCGCCATCTGGACCGAGGCCCGCGAGCGCGGCCACACCCTCGACGACGTGGTGCGCTGGATGGCCACCGCACCGGCGGCGCTGGTCGGCCTCGACCGGAAGGGCGCCATCGAGCCCGGCCGGGACGCGGACTTCACGGTCCTCGCCCCCGAGGAGACCTTCACCGTCGACCCGCAGGCCCTCCAGCACCGCAACAAGATCACCGCCTACGCCGGAAAGACCCTGTACGGCGTCGTACGGTCCACCTGGCTGCGCGGCCGCCGGATCAACGACGGCACCACGCTCGCCGACCCCACCGGCGAGCTGCTCGAACGGCCGCATCGCCCATGACCGGCACCGGCCGCCGTTTCACCCATCTGCGCCTCAACCAGCATCCCGACGGCGGGGTCGCCCGCCTCCGGGTCCACGGCGAGGTCGTTCCGGACCCTGGCTGGCTCGCCGCACTGGGCACCTTCGATGTCGCCGCGCTGGAGAACGGCGGCCGGGTCGAGGACGCCTCGGACCGCTTCTACTCCTCACCCACCCACACCATCCAGCCGGGCCGCTCCCGCAAGATGGACGACGGCTGGGAGACCCGGCGCCGCCGCGGCACCGGCAACGACTGGGTCCGCTACCGGCTCACCGAGCGGTCCGTGATCCGCGCGGTGGAGATCGACACCGGCTTCCTCAAGGGCAACTCGGCCGGCTGGGCGGCCCTGTCCGGCCGCGACGGCGAAAGCGGCGACCGGGTCGAACTGCTGCCCCGCACCCGCCTGCAACCCGATACCGTGCACCGCTTCCTGCCGCCCGGCACCCCGCCCGTCACCCACGTCCGGATCGCCATCTTCCCCGACGGAGGCATAGCCCGGCTGCGGCTGCACGGCTCCCTCACCGCGGACGGCATGCGCCGTCTGGTCGCGCGCCACGACGAGCTGAGCGGCTGACCGGACCGGGCCGGGGCCCGGTCGGTTCACTCCGCGACGGAGTGCCAGAACATGAGCTCGTACGCCTGGAGGAGACGGCCGTAGCGATGTGCGGTGGCCGGCTGTGCCTGGCCGGTGTCGAGGCCGTGCTGGACCGCTGCGCGCGCCTTCTCCTCGACGGCCGGGGCCGGCTCGGCGAAGAGGCCGAAGAAGCCACGGGCCGCCTCGGGGAAGCCGTAGTGGTCCCGCATCGCCGCCGCCACGATCGCGCAATAGCCGCCCCAGGCAGCGAAGTTGGCGGTCAGTGCGATCGCCACATCGGCCGGTTCGCCGCCCAGCGCGAGCCGTGCCGCGTAGGACGGATAGGCCTGGCAGCCGGGCCGCGGCTGGTAGTCCGCGATCTCCCGCTCGGTCAGCCCACAGGCGTCCGCCAGCCCGGCCAGCTGCTTCAGCGCCCGCGCCTCGCCCTGGGCGAGCAGATCGAAGAAGTCGGCGACGGGCGGGTCACCGTCCGCCCGCCGCGCCAGATGCTGGAAGCTGAGCCGGTCAGCGGCGATCACCTGGTGCTGTTCGAGGGCGAAGGTGGCGAACACGGAGCGCGGTGCCGCACCCGCCTCGATCTGCGAGACCAGCCGGTTGGCGGCGGAGTCCGGGGCGAGCGCGCGGACCGCGTCGTCCAGCACGACGGCCGCGGTCGGACGAGGGGCATCGGGAGCGGTTCGGGCCATGAGTCGGTCTCCTCCGGGGCGAGGGCGGTGGCCAGCACCTCAGATTAGGGTGCGGGACATCTGCCGCGGGGGAGATGACGCGACGCCGACGGGCGAACCGCCGGCGGTCGCGGAAGGGGAACGCGGCACACCGTCGGGCGTGCCGCGTCCGCCGTGCACCGGGCGGTACGGGGCGCACCACGCGGCCCGTACCCCTCAGTCCTCCCTCAGTGCACCACCACCTCATTGACCTCGGGCGCCGCGGTCCCATCCCGCCACACCAACCGGACACCCTCGACCGCGCCGTCACCGACCGTCAGCCGCGTATAGGCGCCGGACAGCGTGCCGAGGGGGCGCCAGGCGCCGCCCGTACGGGCCTCGACCCTCGCTGCCCCGGTTGGCGCGCCCTGCGGCCGCAGCACGACCACGGACCGCGCCGTACGGGGCGCGTCCGGCGTGAACTCCAGGTTCTCGCCGGGCTGCGCCGCCCGCGCCGCGCGATAGGTGGTCGCCGGATCGCCGTCCGCCGCCGACCGCAGCGCGCTGCCCTCCGCCGCGGGCGGGCCACCGGCCACCGTGCCCGCGTCGGCCCCGGCCACCGCGAACTCCCGCACCACCAGCCAGTTGTCCTGCGCCTGGGTGGCCCGGGCGCGGACGTACCGGGCCCGGACACCGGCTGGCGGCTCGACACGCACCTCGGCCTTCCCGTCGAACGCGGCCAGCCGCTGCCAGTTCTTCCGGTCCGACGAGTACTCCAGGACGCCGTGCCGCAGATAGTCGTCCGGGCTGCCGCTCTTGCCCATCGCCAGGGTGACCGTGCCCAGTGGACGCTCGGCGTGCAGATCCAGCGCCACGAAGGAACCGTCCTTGGGCCCCGCGCCGCTCCAGAAGTACGTGGCGTCATCGCCGTCGGTCATACGGGAGACCGCGTTGTCCTGGTAGACGGAGAGATCCGTCGAGCCCTGGGGGCGGCCGGTGACGCCCAGCGCCCGGTCGTGGGCGGCCACCGCGTCCTCGACGAAGGTGTCCAGCACCCCGTCCGCCACCAGCACCGGAATCCGCAGCCCGGCCATGTCCACGTACACGAACGACCTGGCGGTCCGCACCAACTCCGGGATCTGCTGCCGTAGTTGCCAGGCCCGCGCGCCCTCGTCCGCCTTGGTCGCCTCGATCAGCCGCAGCGCCGTACGGGCCGCGACGCCCCAGGCCCGGGTCGCGTCCAGCCACGGTGCGCTGTCCTGTACGAAGCCCCGGTCGGCGAGCCGGTCCCGCAGCACCGCCGGCGCCTCCTGAAGGTTTTGCAGCACCGCATCGAGCCGCCGCGCCTCACCGTCCTTGCCGAACTGCTCGATGGCGGCGGCCAGTTCGGGTGCCTGCCGCGGATTGAGCGACGAGGCGTAATGCGCGTCCGCGAAGGCCCGCAGCGCCCGTGCCGTACGGGCGTCACCGCCGGCCAGCTCCTCGATCGCCCCGCCCCAGGACGTCCGGGCGTCATACGCCGTGTCGTTCCACGCGTAGTCCGCCACCGTGTACAGCGCGAGCTTGGACGCCGCGGGCTGGATCATCGGGTTCGCGGTGATCCCCGCCAGCTGCGCCGGCAGCCCCTTCTCCCGGCCGTTGAACGGCCCGAGCAGCAGCCGGTTGGTCACATAGTCGTTGACCGGGTAGTTGTCCCAGGTCAGGATCGGGTGCCCGAAGACCTCCCGGGCCTGCCGGGCCTGGGCGACGGTCATCGTCGGCGCGATCACCCCCACCCCGTCCACTCGACCAGCACATCCTTGTCCAGCTGGGTGGCCAGCGCCTTCTTGTACGGCGACGGCTTTACGTCGTAGTACTCGGTCGGCACCATCTGGAGCGGCTCGGCGCCCGGATGCCGGGCGATGAACTCCTGGTTGACGCGGTTGAGCAGATGCGCCTGCGCGGCTCCGGCCGCCCCGCCGCCGGTCCCGAACCGGTCCTTGTCCGCCGCGCAGTTCCAGTCCGTGTAACTGATGTCGTCCAGCGGCACCGCGAAGGTCCGCACCCCGATGTCCCACAACGTCTCGAACTTGGCGGTCAGCGCCCGGAGATCGGCATTGGAGCTGTAGCAGACGGACAGCCCAGGGGAGAGCGCATAGGTGAACTCCACATGCCGCGCCCGCGCCCGGTCCACCAGCTCCTCGATCTGCGCCAACTGGTCCGCGGGGTACGGATCCCGCCACTTCTCGCGCAGATAGGCATCGTCCTTCGGCGAGTACACATAGAGGTTCATCTTGTGCGCACCGTAGAAGTCGAGCTGGTCGAGCCGGGCCCGGTGCGACCACGGGGTGCCGTAGAAGCCCTCGATGACGCCGCGCAGCGGGGTGGCCGGCCAGTCCCGTACGACGGTGCCCGACACCCGGGCCCCTGGCCGCTCCGCGTGCGGCAGCAGTTGCCGCAGGGACTGCGCCGCGTAGTAGGTCCCGGCGCCGTCCTTGCCCGCCAGCGCGATCCGCCCCGCGCCGACGGCGAGCGCATACCCCTCGGCGGGGAGCCCGTCGGCGCCCTTCGCGCCCAGCTCCGCCAGCGCCCGCGCCGCGGCCGCACCGTCCACATACACCGACAACTGACGTCCGCCGGGCGCCCGTTCGGCCCGCACGACCTGCTGCGCACCGGCGTCCTTCAGCGACTTCTCGACGACGGCCAGTGCCGCCGCATCGGTGCGCGGCCCGGCGACGACGGTCACGGACGGGGTGATGGCGACCCGGTCGGACCGGCTCCGGACGGACCGGGGCGTGGGCGAGATGGTCCGGGACACGGCGGCTCCGGGGTGGTTCCCGGCGCCGGCCCGCCCCGCCTTCCCGCCGGAGCCCGGCGGCCCCGCCATGCCCGTCAGGGGGATCAGGGCCAGGGCCATGGCCAGCGCGGTGGCCGCCGCGGTGCGCGTACGGTGCATCCTTCGGTCCTCCTCGGTGCGGCGAGGTTCAGGGACGGGAGTCGTGCGACCTCTTCGCGCCAGCAGGCTTCACCTGGCCACCCCACCGGGGCAATGGACTTTCGGACAGAAGGGATGGACGTTGCCACCGCCCGCGGAGCGCCCCCTACCGGTTTTGCGCGGCGATCACCACAAGGCTCATCATCGCCAACAGCACATGCGTCGCGATGACATAGATGAACACCCGCACATACAGCCCGCGCGGTGGCTTGTTCTCGACGTACTTCCGGTCGCGCCCGGCCTCGGCGAGCGCTTCCGACGACGGGGGAGTGGCAGGAACGGTCTGATCGGGCACCACGGTGGGTCCTTCCCTCAAAAACGGTGCCTGGGGCTCACAGCCCGCGGCGCCTGGTGTCGTCGCCGAGGCACAGCTCGGCGGCCCCGCTCTGGAGGAGCGTGTGGACGAACAGCAGCTCCGCCCCGCCCGGGGAGGCGGCGGAGATCTGGTGCGGCGTCAGCGAGTCGAAGTGCGCCGCGTCCCCCGGATCCAGCACATGCACGGCCGCACCGAGCGTCAGCCGCAGCCGCCCCTTGAGGACGTACAGCCACTCCTCGCCCGGATGGACCCGCACCAGGTCGCCCTGCGCCCGCTGCGGCACCAGCACCCGCAGCGCCTGCATCGCCCGCCCGGCACCGCCCGCGGTCCAGTACGTCCAGCCGCCGGCCTCCGACGGCTCCGCCCGCCCGGCCCGCACGATGGGGTCCCGCTCCGGAGCGGTCTCGCCGAGCAGGTCGGATACCGTGGTGCCATAGGTACGGGCCAGCGCCAGCAGCATCGGCAGCGAAGGCTGGCGCTGATTGGTCTCCAGCCGCGACAGATGCGCAGGCGAGAGCCCCACCAGCCGGGCCGCGGTCTCCAGCGTGAGACCACTGCGTCGCCGCAGGTCACGCAGGCGCGGCGCAACGGTGGACAGCTCATCCGGCGAAGCGCCGGCGGGCTCGTCGGGGAGCTCGGTCATATCCCCGGTATAGCGACCTTTCACCTCTCGGGCAAAAGTTTTGCCTGACAGGCAAAAGAGTCCAGCGGTGCTTTTCGACATGCTCAGCGACGAGGGTGCGAGCGCACAGGCAGGAGATCAAGGGCAACCGTCGCCGCTACGACGCCACCCGCGCACCGCACACCCGGACTTGATCACTCGCGGCCCGGGATATGCGGAAATTTACGGGAGTTGGTGGGGCGGGGTTGTGAACTCCCGGAAAACTTCCGCCTGTTGGCATTGACAGGATCATGTCTACGCGCGTCATTCTGGAGGGCATGAGAATCCCCCCACGGATCACCAGGTTCGGCGCCGTCGGCGCCCTCGCTTCGGCCCTTCTCATTGGCGGGACCGCGGTCACCGCCACCCCCGCCGTCGCCACGACGCACGCGGCCACCTCGTACGCCACAACGGCGCACAGCGCGTCCGTGCACATCCAGGACGTCGGCAAGGTCTGCCACTCCAAGCTGCCTTCGCAGGCCCACGACACCCTCGACCTGATCGAGAAGGGTGGGCCATACCCGTATCCGCAGGACGGCACGGTCTTCGACAACCGGGAGGGCATCCTGCCGTCCCAGAGCACCGGCTACTACCACGAGTTCACCGTCGTCACTCCGGGCTCGCCCGACCGCGGTGCGCGGCGCATCGTGGCCGGCGAGAAGAAGAACGAGGACTACTACACCGCCGACCACTACAAGACGTTCGATCTCGTCGACCGCGGCTGCTGAGGCCGGCGGACCGGCGGGCCGAGCGGCCGGCCGGCTCACGACGACAGGGCAACAGAACACCAGGGGTGGCGGGCCGGCTGAGCCCGTGACCCGGAACCCGCGGCGGGGGGGGGGGGGGGGGGGGGGGGGGGGGGGGGGGGGGGGGGGGGGGGGGTCTTTTTTGTTTGGTTTGCCCTCTGCTTTGGGTTCTCTTCTCCTCCCCC
>NZ_JBVHZH010000016.1:0-23542 GCF_055574515.1 Streptomyces sp. NPDC029466 | reverse complement strand
CGGACCCCTTCTGTCCGACAAAAAAGAAAAAAAAAACCACAGATGTTGCGGCCTACCCCCCCCCCCCCCCCCCCCCCCCCCCCTCCACCCCCCCCCCCCCCCCCCCCCCCCCCGCCGTCGTGCTGCCCGCCCGTCCCGTGCGCGATGCCGCGCGCCTGTGCCGTGCGCCCCCTCCGACCTCCCTCTTCTCCTCATTCTTGGCAGAAGGGGCGCACGGGGCGCACCCCCGAGAGAGGATTGTCAGTGGCTCCCGGTAGCGTTTTGGTGAAAACGAGGAGCGGGCGGGCATCGGCGGAAAAAGACCATGTGTGGTCAGCTGCTGCGGCACGCCCCGGAACATGCCGTATCCGCTGTAGGTCAAGGCGAGGCGGCATGGAGCGTCGGAGACAAGGAAGGACGGCGAACTGCCGTGTATCGCTGGGAAATCACCCGGGCCGCACTGGCGCAGCGTGTTTTCGCCATCGTCCGTAGCCGGACCTACGACGAGGCCAGCGCCACCGCCGATACTCTGCTGTCCGCGGGCATCACCAGCCTGGAGATATCCCTCACCACCCCCTTCGCCCTGGAAGCGGTCACCACGCTCACCCGGGAGCTGGGGGACGACGCGGTCATCGGTGCCGGCACGGTCCTTGACGCGATATCGGCCCGGATGGCGGTCGACGCGGGTGCCCGTTTCCTGGTCTCGCCACGCCTGGACGCCGAGGTCATCCGTACCGGCCACCGCTATGGCGTCCCGGTCTTCCCCGGGGTGTCGACGCCGTCCGAGATGGTCCAGGGGCTGGAGCTCGGGGCGGACGCGCTCAAGCTGTTCCCCGCCTCGGGACACGACCCGGCCTGGCTGACGGAGGTCCGTGCCGCGCTGCCGCAGGTGCCGCTGCTGCCGACGGGCGGGGTGACGGTCGACAGCGCGCCGGAGTGGATCGCCGCCGGCGCCGTCGCCGTGGGCATGGGTGCGGCCCTCTCCGACGGCGACCGTGACAGGGTTGCCAAGCGCGCCGCCGATCTCCTCACGCGCCTGGAGGAGGCCGCCCCGGACCGCCCGGCGCTCCGCGGCACCGCGGACTTCTGAGCGGACCGACGGCGGGCGTGCGGCAGGAGGGTTGACGGCGGGCGTGCGGCAGGACGGCTGACGGCGGGCCGGTGTGCCGCCGCCCGGCCCCTGCCGGGACCGACGGCGCGCGTGCCGTACGCGCACTGACGGCGCGTCGGTGCGCCGCCGACCGGCCCCTCCGGCCATCCGGGCCGGTCGGGGGCTTCTCCCGGACCCCGGGCTCTGTCACTCTGAGCGCTTCGATCATGCGACCGAGTCGCCGCGTACCGGAGTCACAGGAGCCCCCATGAAGCGCGCCGCCACGCTCTCCGCCCTCGCCTGTCTGCTCGCCGTCACCGCCGCCGCCCCGGCGGCCTCGGACGCCCCCGCCGCCGTACGGGGAGCCACCGCCGCCGGGAAGCCGTCGGCCCTCGACGCCGTCCCCCGGCGCGGGGTGCTGCGCGTCTGCACCACGGGTGACTACCGCCCCTTCACGCACCGCGACCCCGCCACGGGCAAGTACAGCGGTGTGGACATCAAGATGGCCGGGGATCTGGCCAAGAGCCTCGACGCCACCCCGCGTTATGTGGCCACGACCTGGGCCCGGCTCGTCGGCGATCTGTCGGCCGGCCGCTGTGACATCGCCATGGGTGGTGTCTCGGTCACCCTCCCGCGCGCCCGCTCGGTGTACTTCAGCGAACCCACCCGCACCGACGGCAAGACGCCGCTGGTGCGCTGCACGGACAAGGACAAGTACCGGACCCTGGCGCAGATCGACCGGCCCGGCACGCGCGTCATCGTCAACCCGGGCGGCACCAATGAGGAGTTCGCCCGCGCCCATATCCACCGGGCGACCCTCACGGTCCATCCGGACAACACCACGATCTTCGACGAGATCATCGCGGGCCGCGCCGATGTGATGATGACCGACGCCGGCGAGACCCGCTACCAAGCCAAGATCCACCCCGAACTCTGCTCGCTCCACCCGGACAAGCCCTTCACCTTCTCCGAGAAGGCCTACGCGCTGCCCCGCGGCGACGACGAGTTCAAGGCGTATGTGGACCAGTGGGTTCACCTCGCCACCCACGACGGGACGTACCGGAAGTACGAGGACGCCTGGATGAAGTAGCGGACCGTAGCGGCCGCGTGCTGTTTTGGAGAGTTGGCTCTAATATCGAGTCGGACTTTTCCTGATGCAGGACGAGAGGTGGAGGGTGAGATGGCCGGTTCGGTGCAGGCGAGTGCGGTGTTCGATCTCGCGGCGGCCCAACAGGGGCTGGCGGCACAGCCGTTCAGCAGGCTGGTGCAGGCGCGGATCACCGAGTTCGCGGAGGGCACGGCGACGCTGGAGATCGATATCCGCGAGGAACTCCTCCAGCAGCACGGGTTCGTGCACGGCGGGGTGCTGTCGTACGCCGCCGACAACACCCTCACCTTCGCCGCGGCCACGGCCCTGGGCCCGGCCATCGTCACCGGCGGTTTCTCCATCCAGTACGCGCGCCCGGCGCTCGGCCGGACGCTGCGGGCCCGCGCCCAGGTCGTCCAGGCCGGCCGCCGGCAGGCCGTCTGCCGCTGCGAGCTGACCATGCTCGACGCGGAGGGGGCGGAGACCGTCTGTGCGGTGGCGCAGGGGACGGCGATGACGCTCAACGGGCCCGCGGGCGGCGGTGCCGAGACGTAGGGCGGACCGGCCGTCAGGGGCGGCTCAGTCGCTCCCGGTGCCGCCCGCCGACGGCCGGTGGCCGAGGACGTTGACGACCCGGCCGTTGGGGTCCTGGACGAAGAAGCGGCGCACGCCCCACTCCTCGTCCTGGAGCGGCCGGACGACCGGCGCGCCGGCGGCCAGGACGGCGGCGTAGGCCGCGTCCACGTCGTCGACCTCGATGCTCATGTCGGGGGTGACGGGGGCGGTCTTGTCGTGGGTCATGAAGATGAGCTGGGCGGTGGGGTTGGCGGGCGAGGCGAGGGTCATGACCCAGCCCAGGTTCATGACCTCCTCGAACCCCAGCAGGCCGTAGAACGCACGGCTTCCTGCCAGGTCGTCGGAGTGGATGTCGGGGACGACACGGCGAATGGGCATGAGGCTCCTCCGGGACGTGCGAGTGGTCGGGGCCCGGGCGGGGGCGCCCGGCCCGGTGTGCGGTCACGGCTGTCCTCGGCCCAGTATTCCGGCGTACGGGACGGCCTGTACGGCAACGAGCGGACGCGCCGCGCCCGTTTCCCGGCCGGGGGGGGGAGGCCGGGGAACCGTGCACGGTCCGTCTTGTCCGGACAATGTGACCTCCGGACTTCCCGTCATCTGCCGGGGCGGATACGCTCGCGAGCGTGGGGAAACGCGATACGGAACAAGCCCTGGGCGCCGACGGCCCCGTCCAGTTCAGCGTGGACCGGAGCAGTCCGGTCCCGTTGTATTTCCAGCTGTCCCAGCAGCTGGAGGCCGCGATCGAGCACGGGAAGCTGGCGCCCGGCAGCCTGCTCGGCAATGAGATCGAGCTGGCCGGCCGGCTCGGCCTGTCCCGGCCGACGGTGCGGCAGGCGATCCAGTCGCTGGTCGACAAGGGCCTGCTGGTGCGCCGCCGCGGTATCGGCACCCAGGTCGTCCACAGCCAGGTCAAGCGCCCCCTGGAGCTGAGCAGCCTCTACGACGACCTGGAGGCGGCCGGGCAGAAGCCGGCCACCCGTGTGCTGCTGAACACCACCACCGAGGCCGATGCCGAGGTCGCCGCCGCGCTGGGGATCGCCGAGGGGGCGGAGGTCGCGCTGGTCGAGCGGCTGCGGCTGGCGCACGGTGAGCCCGTGGCACATCTGCGGAACCACCTCCCCGCCGGACTGATCGAGCTGAGGACCGCCGAGCTGGAGGAGACCGGCCTGTACCGCCTGATGCGGTCGGCCGGGATCACCCTGCACAGCGCCCGGCAGGCCGTCGGGGCCCGTGCCGCGACCGTCGAGGAGGGTGAGCGGCTCGACGAGCCCGAGGGCGCCCCGCTGCTCACGATGCAGCGGACCACCTTCGACGACACCGGGCGCGCGGTCGAATTCGGCTCACACGTCTACCGGGCGTCCCGTTACGCCTTCGAGTTCCAGCTGCTGGTACGGCCCTGAGCCGAGCGGGCGCTGCCCCCGACGGCCGCCGGACCGGCCACCCTGCCTGCCTGAGCACGGCCGGACGCTCCGTATTGCCCGAAAAATCCCGTTCTGTAGGCCCCTCGCGACCCGCATTCGTCAGAATGTTCTGACAAACCATTGACGTGGCTCCGCGCGCGCCGTTACAAACTCCTCCAGCCGCATTCCGGCGGCCGGGAGAAAAGGCGGTCCCACGATGATCGGCGTGCGTACGACTGGCCCCCTCGCTGTCCGCAGTGTCGCTGTGCGCAGCGCAGCCGCTTTACTGGCAACCGCCGCGCTCGCCACCGGGTGCGGCTCCGGCGGCGACCCCGACGCAGCCGGCAAGGACGCCGGCACCCCGCGCATGACCATCGGCATGGTCAGCCACTCCGGCGACGGCGACACCTTCTGGGACATCGTGCAGAACGGTGCCCAGCAGGCCGCCGCCAAGGACAAGGTGAAGTTCCTGTACGCGCACGACAAGGAAGGCGCCCAGCAGGCCGCGCTGATCCAGTCGTACATCGATCAGAAGGTGGACGGGCTGATCGTCACCCTCGCCAAGCCGCACGCCGTCAAGGCGGCCGTCCGCAAGGCCGTGGCGCGGGGCATCCCCGTCATCACCGTCAATTCCGGTGGCGAGTTCTCCGCGGCGTACGGGGCGCTCACCCACATCGGACAGGACGAGTCGGTGGCCGGCCGCGCGGTCGGCGAGGAGCTGAACGAGCGGAAGGCGAAGAAGGTGCTCTGCGTCCTCCACGAGCAGGGCAATGTGTCGCTGGAGGATCGCTGCGCCGGCGTCCGCAAGGGCTTCCGCGGAACGGTCGAGAACCTCGATGTGGACGGCACCAACGCGCCGAACTCACAGTCCTCGATCGAGGCCAAGCTGCAGTCCGACACCTCCATCGACGCGATCGTCACGCTCGGTGCGCCGATGGCGGCGATCTCGCTCAAGGCCAAGGAGGAGGCCGGCAGCCGGGCGCAGATCGCGACCTTCGACCTGAACTCCGCCGTCGTCAAGCTGCTCAAGGCCAAGGACCTCACCTTCGCCGTCGACCAGCAGCCCTACCTCCAGGGCTACGAGGCGGTGGATCTGCTCTGGCTCCACAGGACCAACGCCGATGTCCTCGGCGGCGGCAAGCCGGTGCTCACCGGGCCCGCCCTGGTCACCGAGAAGGACGTACCCAAGCTCACCGAGTACACCGGGCGAGGCACCCGGTGACGCCCCAGGGAAGACGGGACCCCATGAACCGGGACAGATCACCGGTCACGGATACTTGGCCGGTCGGTACCGGCCGGCCGGTACCGGTGGACGACACCACACAGCGGCCGGCCCGACCGGCCGGACAGCGAATACGACCAACGCAGCCGACACGGCAAGATCAGTGGGAAGGGCGAGTCCTCGTGGCACGGGTTCGGAGAAGGGGACGCGTCATCGGCGCCGTGCTGGCGGCGGCGCTGGGCGCCTCCCTGGCGGGATGCAGCAGCACCGGAGGTCTGCGCGCCGAGCAGGAGCGGGCCGCCAAGGCCGCCGGCGGCAAGGCCGCGGTGAACACCCCCAGGTGGACGTTTGCGATGGTCACCCACTCGGGAGACGGCGACACCTTCTGGGACATCGTGCAGAACGGCGCCCAGCAGGCCGCCGTCAAGGACAACATCAAGTTCGTCTACGGGCACGACAAGGAGGCCCAGCGGCAGAGCCAGCTGGTGCAGTCCTACATCGACCAGAAGGTCGACGGGCTGATCGTCTCGCTGGCCAAGCCCAACGCCATGAAGGATGTCGTCGCCAAGGCCGAGAAGGCCGGCATCCCGGTGATCACGGTGAACTCCGGCGCCGAGGAGTCCAAGGCGTTCGGGGCGCTCAGCCACATCGGGCAGGACGAGACGGTGGCCGGCGAGGCGGTCGGCGAGGAACTGAACAAGCGCGGCCGCAAGAAGGCCCTGTGCATCCTGCACGAGCAGGGCAACGTCGGCCATGAGCAGCGCTGCGACGGCGCCAAGAAGACCTTCAAGGGCGATCTTCAGAAGCTGTATGTCGAGGGCACCAACATGCCCGATGTGCAGTCCTCGATCGAGTCCAAGCTCCAGTCCGACAGCGCCCTCGACGCCGTCGTCACGCTCGGCGCGCCCTTCGCCGCCACGGCCGTCAAGGCCAAGGAGCAGGCCGGCAGCAAGGCCGAGATCGACACCTTCGACCTCAATGCCCAGGTCGCGACCGGCCTGAAGGACGGCACACTCGGCTTCGCCGTCGACCAGCAGCCCTACCTCCAGGGCTACCAGGCCGTCGACCTACTGTGGCTCTACAAGTACAACGCCGACGTCCTCGGCGGTGGCAAGCCGGTGCTCACCGGGCCCCAGGTGATCACCAAGAAGGACGCCGCCGCACTGGAGGACTACACGAAGCGGGGGACCCGATGAGCCACGCGGACGCACCACCACTTCAGCCGGCCGGTCCGGCCAAGAGCGGCGACGAACGGCTGCTGCACCGCTCCCTCGCCCGGCGGCTGATGGGCCGCCCCGAGCTGGGCTCCGTCGTCGGCGCCGCCGCGGTCTTCGTCTTCTTCTCGATCGTCGCCGAGCCGTTCCTGCGCGCCGCCAGCCTCTCCACCGTGCTCTACGCGTCATCGACGATCGGCATCATGGCCGTGCCGGTGGCGCTGCTGATGATCGGCGGGGAATTCGATCTGTCGGCCGGTGTCATGGTCGTCAGCTCGGCGCTGATCTCGTCGATGTTCAGCTACCAGATGACCGCCAACACCTGGGTGGGCGTGGGGGTGTCGCTGCTGGTCACCCTCGCCATCGGGGCGTTCAACGGCCTGCTGCTGACCCGTACGAAACTGCCCAGCTTCATCATCACGCTCGGCACCTTCTTCATGCTGACCGGCCTCAACCTCGGCTTCACCAAGCTGATCAGCGGCACGGTCTCGACGAAGACCATCGCCGACATGGAGGGCTTCGACTCGGCCCGTACGCTCTTCGCCTCGCATCTGACCCTGGGCAGCGTGGACATCCAGGTCACCATCCTGTGGTGGCTGGCGCTGGTCGCGGTCGCCACCTGGATCCTGCTGCGCACCCGCGTCGGCAACTGGATCTTCGCGGTGGGCGGTAACGCCGACGCCGCACGGGCCGTGGGTGTCCCGGTCACCAAGACCAAGATCGGCCTCTACATGGGCGTCGCCTTCGCCGCCTGGGTCTCCGGCCAGCATCTGCTGTTCTCGTACGACGCGATCCAGTCCGGCGACGGCGTGGGCAACGAGTTCCTCTACATCATCGCCGCGGCGGTCGGCGGCTGTCTGATGACCGGCGGCTTCGGCTCGGCGATCGGTGCCGCCGTCGGCGCCTTCATCTTCGGCATGGCCAGCAAGGGCATCGTCTACGCGCAGTGGAATCCGGACTGGTACAAGTTCTTCCTCGGCGCGATGCTGCTGCTCGCCACGCTCCTGAACGCATGGGTCCGCAAGCGGGCGGAGGAAAAGGCATGACAGCGCTGGTTGAGCTGACCGACGTCAGCAAGTACTACGGGAACGTCCGGGCCCTGGAAGGTGTCTCGCTGGAGGTGCACGCGGGAGAGATCTCCTGTGTGCTGGGCGACAACGGCGCCGGCAAGTCCACCCTCATCAAGATCATCGCGGGGCTGCACCGGCATGACGCCGGCTCCTTCACCATCGACGGGGAGGAGACCACCCTCGCCTCCCCGCGCGAGGCCCTGGACCGCGGCATCGCCACCGTCTACCAGGACCTCGCCGTGGTCCCCCTGATGCCGGTGTGGCGGAACTTCTTCCTCGGCTCCGAGCCCACCACCGGCGCCGGGCCGTTCAAGCGGCTCGATGTCCGGACGATGCGCGAGACCACCCGCAGTGAGCTGCTGCGGATGGGCATCGACCTGCGCGATGTCGACCAGCCCATCGGCACCCTCTCGGGCGGCGAGCGGCAGTGCGTCGCCATCGCCCGCGCCGTCTACTTCGGCGCCAAGGTCCTCGTCCTGGACGAGCCGACCGCGGCGCTCGGCGTCAAGCAGTCCGGCGTCGTCCTCAAGTACGTCGCGGCCGCCCGGGATGCCGGACTCGGCGTGGTGTTGATCACCCACAATCCGCATCACGCCTATCTCGTCGGCGACCGCTTCGTACTGCTCAAGCGGGGCACGATGGCCGGCAGCCACGCCAAATCGGAGATCGCCCTGGAGGAGCTGACCCGCCAAATGGCAGGCGGCAGCGAGCTGGAACAGCTCAGTCATGAGCTGGCCCGCACCGCGACACCGGAATTCCCCGGCGGTCACCGGCCCGAGTGATCTTCACCGCGCCCCGCGCAGGCCCCCGGGCCGCGCGGGGCGCGTCACTCTCCGTCGCGGTGCGCGGAACGGTGCGGGTGATGCACAATCGCAGCGAACCAGCACATCGAGGCCCCGGCCTCCCGAGACCCGCAGGGACGAGACGACTCTTGCGAGCACGCAGCAGCCGCACGGGGGCACCCCCCACGCCCTTCGGGCAGTGGGGGAGCACCGGCGAAGAGGTGGGTCGATGAGCATGTACCGGGACCGGGTGCACCGAGGATCCGCCAGAGCCACCGTGCTGCGCACGGTCGGCACCCGCGAGCGGCGCTCGCTGCTGACCGCCCCCCGGGTGCCCACCGTCGGCATCGACATCGGCGGCACCAAGGTCATGGCGGGGGTGGTCGACGCCGACGGCGCCATCCTGGAGAAGGTCCGCACCGAGACGCCGGACAAGTCCAAGAGCCCCCAGGTCGTCGAGGACACCATCACCGAGCTGGTGCTCGATCTCTCCGACCGGCACGACGTCCACGCCGTCGGTATCGGCGCGGCCGGCTGGGTCGACGCGGACCGCAGCAAGGTGCTCTTCGCCCCGCATCTGAACTGGCGCAACGAGCCCCTGCGTGACCGGCTCGCCGGCCGTCTGGCCGTCCCCGTCATGGTCGACAACGACGCCAACACCGCCGCCTGGGCGGAGTGGCGCTTCGGCGCCGGCCGCGGCCAGGACCACCTCGTCATGATCACGCTCGGTACGGGCATCGGCGGCGCGATCCTGGAGGACGGCGCGGTCAAGCGCGGTAAGTACGGCGTGGCCGGTGAATTCGGCCATATGCAGGTCGTCCCCGGCGGCCACCGCTGCCCGTGCGGCAACCGCGGCTGCTGGGAGCAGTACAGCTCCGGCAACGCCCTGGTGCGCGAGGCCCGTGAACTGGCCGCCGCCGACTCCCCGGTCGCGTACAACATCATCGAGCGGGTCGGCGGCCGGGTCGGCGACATCACCGGGCCGCTGATCACCGAGCTGGCGCGGGAGGGCGACGCGATGTGCGTCGAGCTCCTCCAGGAGATCGGCCAGTGGCTCGGCGTCGGCATCGCCAACCTCGCCGCCGCCCTCGACCCGTCCTGCTTCGTCATCGGCGGTGGCGTCAGCGCCGCCGACGACCTGCTGATCGCCCCGGCCAGGGACGCCTTCCGGCGCCAGCTCACCGGCCGCGGCTACCGCCCCGAAGCCACCATCGCCAAGGCCCAGTTGGGTCCCGAGGCCGGCATGGTCGGCGCCGCCGACCTGGCCCGCCTGGTGGCCCGCCGCTTCCGGCGTGCCAACCGGCGCCGCGTCGAGCGCCACGAACGCTATGAACGGGCCGGCCGCCGATGACCGACACCGACCTGCACTCCCTGCACGACGACCCCCAGCCGCCCGCGCCGCCGCGCGTTAAGCGCCGCCGTCCGCTGCTGATGGCGCTGATCGTCTTCCTGCTGATCGCCATCCCGGCCGGCTATATCGTCATCTCCGCCGAGCAGAGCCGCGACAGCGGTGAGGGCAAGGAGCTGGAGGCCGCTGCCACCGGCCTGACCAATGCCTTCCCCTCCAAGGTCCAGCAGCGGATCTACAACGTCCCGGTACCGGTCGGCTCCACCCCGGTCTACTACTACGAGACCAACTCCTGGCAGACCAGCGCGCTGTTCGTGCAGTTCCGGACCAACGAGTGGGGCCTGGAGCACTACCTCGCGGCGGTCGGCACCAGCACCGCCGCGCTCAAGAAGGACCGGATGACCATCCCGCCCGGCCAGGCGGCCAAGGTCGGCTGGGACCTGGGCACCGACGGCCCGTGGGCCGGCACGACGACCACGGACCGGGCACCGCACCCCTCCCAGCGGATCATGGTCAGCTACGACGAGCCGGGACACCCGGTGGTCTACACGGTCTCCACCGTGAAGTTCTGACCTGCTCCGGGGGCGCGGCGAGCGCGCCCCAGTCGTTCTGGTCCGGTTCGTCGTCCGGGTCGAAGTACACCTCTAGGTCGTCGAGGCCTGATCGGCCCGCGTGGTGACCGTAGGGGTTTCGCTCTGCTTGCGGCATGGGGCACAAGCCATCGGTGCGGCGAAAGGGACAGTGTGGCCTGATTGCCGGTGCGGACGGCCCGGTGGACTGCATAGGCTCAGACTTCGGCCCAAGGCGGCACCACGCCCCTGGCTCCGCGCACCTCGCTGAGGGAGCGGAAGGCTACGGGCGTCATCCCGTCTCCGGCCTCGTGATTGACCACCACGGGGCGCCGGACGGCGGCCACCCGCCGCGTGGGCTCCCGTACGCAGCCGTACACCAGGGGGAAGCGCGATGACGATGGAGACGATCTTCCGCAGCAGTGAGGTGCCGAAGCCTGACCGATTCGATGTCTGGCGGCAGCACCTGGCCGAGGCGGTCTGCCCCATGGAGACCAGCAGCGAGCACTCCGATGACTTCGACGGTGAGCTGCGCAGCCTCCAGCTGGGGCCGGTATCGGTGGTGCCGACGAAGGTTCAGCCGGTCACGGGGCTGCGGACAGCGAAGTTGATCCGGCAGTCCGACCCGGAGTGTTACACCCTCGCGCTTCTCCTGCGCGGAACCGTGGGAATCCGCCATGGCGGCCACGAAGCCGAGCACGGTCCACAACAGATGTATGTCGTCGACACCTCACGACCCTGGGAGACCGTAGCCGGCGCAGTGACATCGGTGGGAATGGGCATCCCCAAACAGCTACTGCCCTTTCCTCCCCACAGCGTTGACCGCCTTCTCGCCCGCTCCTTATCCGGCGGGGAAGGAATCGGCGGCCTGCTCGCGCAGTTCCTTATGCGCCTGGCCACCGACACCACGCCCTACCGGCCCGCAGACACCTCCCGTCTGGGCACGGTGGCCCTGGACCTGCTCACCGCCACGCTCGGCCACCACCTGGAAGCCGACGCCCAAGTGCCGCCCGAATCCCACCGACGCGCGCTGATCCTGCGCATCCAGGCATTCATTCATCGAAATCTGGCCGACCCTGACCTGCGGCCCCCGGTGATCGCAGCCGCGCACCACATCTCCACCAGCTACCTTCACCGCCTCTTCCGACACGAAGAGACCACCGTCGCAGCCTGGATCCGCCGGCAACGCCTCGAACGCGCCCGCCGCGAACTCGCCGACCCCACCTGGCGCACCACCCCCATCCACGCCATCGCCGCCCGCTGCGGCTTCCCCCACGCAGCCGACTTCACCCGTACCTTCCGAACCGCCTATGGCATGCCACCGAAGGATTACCGGCAGGCGACCTGCCTCCCCGGCCGGTAGTCGGGGCTTCGAGGTGACGACATTCGGATGTGCGGGACGGGGGAGGGCGCCGACGCCTGCTCCGCCGTACTTCAGGTGCCCGTCGGGAGGTTCCTCAGGCGGAGATGGCTTCGAGCAGGTCGCCGACCTTGGGGTCGGGCAGTGTCCGTGCGACGTCGGCCTGCGTGACGATGCCGACCAGCGCGTTGTCCTCGATGACCGGCACGCGGCGGACCTTGTTCCGGCTCATGGTGTGCAGGATGTCTTCGGCTTCCTCGTTGGCGTCGACGGTCACCACGTCTCCCTGGGCGAGGTCGCCGGCCTTCACCTTGGCGGGGTCCTTGCCCGCGGCGAGGACTTTCACGACGATGTCGCGGTCGGTGAGCATGCCTTCGAGGCGCTCGTCGGGGCCGCGGACGGGCAGGGACCCGACGCCGAGTTCGGTCATCTCCTTCGCCGCCTCCAGGACGGTCTCGTCGGCTCCGACGCAGGTGGCGTCCGGGGTCATGATCGCGCGTGCGGTCGTCGCGGTGGACTCCTCCGCTTCCTCGCTCTTGGTGGTGGCTGGTGGGGCGGCGAGCACGCCGTCATCGCGGCGCAGGACGGCATAGCCGATACCGATGCCGATGGCGACGGGCCATTCGAGCACTTCTGCGGCACCGAGGACACCAAGGCCCAGGTAGAGCGGGAGGCCCTTCTTGGCGGGCAGGACCCGCCGGGCGACGGCTACGGGCGCCATGGCGGCGTCCAGCACGCCGCTCGCCACCCGGCCGGGCGAGGGCATGGTCAGGGTGACCGTGCGCTTCGCTGCCGACGGTGGCGGGGTGGCCTTGGGAGGGGGCTCGGCCGGGCGCTCGCCTGCGGTGTCGGTTTCGGCGCTGGACGGGGAGTGCGGTTGGGGTGTGGAGGTCACGAGTATCGCCTCGCCTGTTCGATCATGAAAATCCAGGCCCCCTTATCAATAGGTCTACCCCGTATCGCCCCTTTCATCGGATTCGGTGAGACTGCCTCTGAAGGCTGGAAAGAGGCATCAACGCTCTGATCCGAGGAGGCATGCTGCATGGCGCCGGAGCATGCCTCGGCCCTCGGAATGCCGCCTTTCCTGGGGTCGGTCGTCTCCGCCGTTGCCTCGCACACGGCATCCGGCGTCCGGGCCGTCCGGGGAGTGGCGGAGAGACTCCTGGAGGGCACCGACCGCGAGGTGTGGTGGTCGTCCGAGCGCTGCTACCTCGCGGTCTCCGGTGTCCACGGCCCGCGAGGCGAGGCCGTCGCCCGTCGTGTGGAGCGGGCCGTGGAGGAGCATCCGGGGGTGCTGTGGGCGCGGGTGAACGCGCCCATGGAACGGGTCATCGTTGCGGTGGGCTCGCCCGCTCCCGGCACGCGTGAGCTGGTCGCGCTGGTGGAGCGGGCTGAAGGAGACCATGCGGCGGATGCGGAAGCGTTCGACGAGTGGCAGCCGGAGCCGCATCACCCGGCGGAGGGCCCGCCGTTCCCGTCGGTGCCGGCACTGGTGGCGGACACGCTGGGGCTGGCGCTGGTCACGTTCCGGCGGCTCGCTCCGTGGTTCGGCCTGCCGCCGGAGGTCGCCGGTGGCCTCGATGCCGTTCGCTATCACCCGCGCCTGCGTCACCTGGTCGAGGACATCAGCCCGAGTGAGCACGAGGACTCGCTGCTCCCGGTGATCGGCGCGCTGGTGCAGGGCGTGGCCACCGGCGGGGGCGGGCTCGCCCTGGACGTGCTGTCACGCCTGGCGGTGTGGCGGGAGGCGAGCGTGGAACGCGCCGCGTGGCGCGAGCGCGAAGCCAAGCTCGTCCGGGGACCGGAGGAAGCCTCGGCCGACGCGGTCCCGGCCGGCCGGTCCGGCCCCTCGCCCCGGGACGGCGCCGACCGGTACGCGGAGCGGTCGATGGCCGCGGGCCTCGCCGCCGGCCTGGCCGCCTGGCCGTTCGCCGGGATCCGCAAGGCGATCGCGGTCGGTGTGGCCTCGGTGCCGAAGGCACCTGGCGCCGGGCGTGAGGGCTTCGCCACGGCTCTGGGGCGGCATCTGGCGCTGCGCGGCGTGGTGACGATGGACCGTACCGCGCTGCGGCGCCTGGGACAGGTGGACACCATCCTGCTGGAGGAAGAAGCGCTTCGGGGGGACCGGTACGAGCCGGTGGACCTGGAGCTGCTGGCCGGCGCTGATCCGGAGCAGGTTTCCGAGCGGCTGTTCTCGCTCTTCGACACCGATGCGCCGCTGGCCGTCAGCAGCGCGGACGGCTGGGTGCTGGGCCCGCTGGACGGGCTGGACCTGAAGGGGCGGACCGGTCGCAAGGCTGCGGATGGTCTGAGACGGGGCGGCAGCGAGAAGATCCTCGGGCTGGCCCAAGGCCACCGGCTCCAGGCGGTGGCGGGGCTGGGCACCCAGTCAGCCCCGGGAGCCGAGGCCGTCGCCGCGGCAGCACGACGGGCCGGCGCACGGGTCGTGGTGGCGTCCGACCGGGACGCCCCCGGCTTCCGATTCGCCGACGCCGTGCTGCCCGCGGGCGATCGCCTGGCGGACTCGGTCCGTGGCCTGCAGGCCGAGGGCGCGGTCGTTCTGCTGGTCTCCGCCGACCGCCGCGCGTTGGGCACGGCCGACTGCGCGATCGGTGTGCATCGCGAGGACGAGCAGACGCCCTGGGGCGCCCACGTGCTGGTGGGGACGGATCTGGAGGCAGCGGGCTTGATCGTCGACGCCGTGGGGGTGGCCGCGGTGGTCGACCGCGACAGCCACTACGTGGCCGCGGGCGGCAGCGGGATCGGCGCTGTCGCCGCCCTTCAGGGGCCGGCCCGGCGGGCGACCGCGCGGGTCCTCGCGGTGAGCAACACCGCCGGGGCCGTGGCCTTCTGCATCGGCGCCTGGCGCGCCCGGCAGCTGCTGAGCCGCCCCCTCACCCCGCCCGTGACCCGGATTCCCTGGCACCTCATGCCCGTCGACCGCGTCATGGAGCGGCTGCGAACCCGTCCCGAGGGCCTTTCGACGCAGGAAGCGACCGCTCGCGGCGCCGAGGCGCACGCGGGGGAGCCGGCGAAGCTGACCCTGCCGTACGCCTTCATCGAAGAGCTCTCCAATCCGCTGACCCCCATCCTCGCCGCCGGTGCCGCTCTCGCCGCGGCGGTGGGGTCCCGGACCGACGCGGGCCTGGTCGCCGCCATCACCGGTGTGTCCGCACTCGTCGGCGGCTTCCAGCGGGTGAATACCGAGCGCGCACTCGCTGAGCTCTTCGCCCAGTCGGCCATCGGCGCCTGCGTGCGGCGCGAGGGACGGGAGCGGCTGGTCACCTCGGGCGATCTGGTGCCCGGCGATGTCCTCACTTTGGGGCCCGAGGATGTGGTGCCCGCGGACTGCCGGCTGCTGGAGGCGGAAGGGTTTGAGGTCGACGAGTCCTCCCTCACGGGGGAATCCCTGGCCGTGAGCAAGGATCCCGCGCCGGTGGTCGCCGCGCACCTCACCGGACGCCGCTCGATGCTCTATGAGGGCACGACGGTCTCCGCCGGTCGGGCCGTGGCCGTCGTCGTGGCGACCGGCTCGGCCACCGAAGCCGGACGCAGTCTCGCCACCGCCCGCCAGGCCGCGCCGGAAACCGGCGTGGAGGCCCGGCTCTCCTCACTCACCCGCGCCAGCATGCCCATCGCCCTGGGGTCCGCGGTCGCGGTCGCCCTCTCCGGGCTTCTGCACGGCCGCCCCCTGACCGACAATCTGGCCTCGGCGGTCAACCTGGCCGTCGCCTCCGTACCCGAGGGCCTGCCCTTCCTCGTCAACGCCGCCCAGCTCGCCGCCGCGCGCCGCCTGGCCGACCTGGGCGCCCTCGTACGCAATCCCCGCACCATCGAGGCACTCGGCCGCGCCGACGTCCTCTGCTTCGACAAGACCGGCACCCTGACCGAAGGCACTCTGGAGCTCGCGGGCGTCAGCGATGGCGAGCGCGCCGCCCCCCTCGACCGGCTCGACGCGCCCCGCAAGGAAGTCCTCGCCGCCGCCCTGCGCGCCACGCCGCCCGCCCGGCAGGCCGAACCGATGGCCCACCAGACCGACCGGGCGATCGTCGACGGCGCCCGCCGGGCAAAGGTCACCACCCGCACCGGCGCGCCCCGTTGGCGGCGCACGGACGCCCTTGCCTTCGAGCCGGCCAGGGCGTACCACGCCACCGTCGGCCACACCGGCCGCGGTGTCCTGCTCAGCGTCAAGGGAGCACCCGAAAACGTCGTCAGCCGGTGTACCCGGCGGCGGCAGCCGGACGGGCCGGTGACTCTCGACGAATCGGCCAGGCGAGCCCTTGCTGAAGCGGCCGAGGAACTCGCCGCCGCCGGGCGAAGGGTCCTGGCCGTGGCGGAACGCAGCATGGAGACCGGTGAGGAGCTCACCGACGAAGGCGTACAGGGCCTGGACTTCCTCGGGTTCCTCACGCTGGGCGACCCGGTGCGCGACAGCGCCGCGCCCGCGACGGCACGCCTGCGCGCGGCCGGCGTGCACACCGTGATGCTCACCGGCGACCACCCCGCCACCGCCGACGCCATCGCCTCCGCCATCAGCAAGGAGGTCGCGGAGCCCAAGGTGTGCACCGGGACGGAGATCGACGTACTCGACGATGACGCGCTGGACGAACTGCTGCCCACCGTCGATGTCATCGCTCGCTGCAGCCCCAGTCACAAGGTCAGGATCGTCCAGGCCTACCAGCGCATCGGCCGCGTCGTGGCCATGACCGGCGACGGAGCCAACGACGCCCCCGCCATCCGACTCGCCGACGTCGGCATCGCACTCGGGCGCCGCGGTACTCCGGCCGCGACCGCCGCCGCGGATCTGGTCGTGACCGACGACCGGCTGGAGACCATCGTCTCCGCCCTCATGGAAGGCCGCGCCATGTGGACCACCGTCCGCGCGGCACTCGCCATCCTCATCGGCGGAAACCTCGGCGAGGTCACCTTCAGCGTCGTCGCCTCCGCACTGACCGGTACCACCCCGCTGAACGCACGTCAGATCATGCTCGTCAATCTCCTCACCGACCTCGCCCCTTCCCTCGCCATCGCGGTACGCGAGCCGTCCGGCCAGACCGGCGAGCGCCTCCTCGCCGAGGGCCCGCACCGCTCACTGGGCACCGCCCTCACCCAGGAAATGCTGCTGCGGGGCGTCATCACCGCCCTCGGCGCCGGCCTGGCCTGGACCGCGGCGCGCCTCACGGGCCGCGGTCGGCGCGCGTCAACGGTCGCCCTCGCCGCCGTCGTCGGTACCCAACTCGCTCAGACCCTCACCACCGGGGGCACCGACCGCAACGTTCTGGTGGCCGGACTCGGCTCCGCGGCCGTCCTCGCCGCCATCATCCAGACCCCCGGTGTCAGCCAGTTCTTCGGCTGCACCCCCCTCGGGCCCGTCGCCTGGGGCATCACCCTGGGCGCGATCACCACCGCCACCCTCCTCGGCCACTTCTTCGCGCCGCTGATCACCACACGCCTCACACCGGCCACCGAGAAAGGAGAGGCAGAAACAGACGGAGCACCGGCGAGGCGCCCCGTCAGCCGGGTCCTTGCGGACGCGCCCTAGCTCTGCGGAACGTCCTTGACGAACAGGATGCCGTCGATGTCCGGCAGATGGGCCGGGGCGAGCGGGGCGTAGCCGAACCAGGGGGAAACGCGAGGCGCGGGCACCGCGTCGCCGAGGGCGGCGGCCAGCCGCGGGGCGTCGATGACGCAGCGGTCCTCCGGAAGCGCGTGGAGGAGTCCTTCGACGGTGTCCGGCGGCGGAGTGTCCACCCCCTGGTGCCGGATCGTGCCGAGGGCCGTCGCCACGAAGGCGTACTCCTCGCCGAGCTGCGCGCTCACGAGCGCACCGGCGCTCCACCACTCCACCGGCCCCTGCCACATCTGCATGGTGCTCTTCGCCCGCTGAAGATGGGAGTTGTGGGCGTGGACGAGTGCCGGGCGCCGTGCGGCGAGGGCAAGGAGATGGTGGGCCATCATCGAATCCCGCAGCGCGCACAGCCGGGTCATGCGGGCCGGTGAGGTGTCGGCCATCGAGTAGTGGTAGCGCAGCAGGCCGGTCGCGGTGCGCCCGTACAGGCGTGCCCGGTCCACGTCGTCCCGCGAGGTCGCCGTGATCAGCTGCGGTATCTGTGTGTCGAGCAGCGCCACCAAGTCGTCGGCGAGCAGCCGCAGTTGACGGGCCTCGGCCGACTGCCCCACGGACTGGGCCGGGTTCATCATCGCGGCGGGTTCGGTCCACCGGTCATCGGCGCCGAGCAGTCGGTCGAGCGTTTCCCCGGTGCAGGGGAGCAGGTCCGCGGCCACCCGGGCCGAGAGGTACCCGTGGAGTGCGGTGAGGGCCTGCCGGGGGCTCGCGGCGTGAGTGATCTCCAGCGGGCCGTCGAACCCGGCGAAGCGGAGCTGCTCGGACGCGGGGCGGCCGTCGTTGTAGGCACGCATCCAGCGCACGAGCTCGCGGTTGGCCGCGGAGGCGCCGAACCCGTGGCTGAATCCGTGCTCCATGACCTTGTCGAGAGTGCCCGTGCCCGAGGTGACGTAGTCGTCCACGGCCAGGCCCCTCAGGCAGTCGCTCTCGATCGCGATCGTCCGGTAGCCGTCCTGCTCGACGAACTGCCGGAAGAGCTCGTTGCGCTGGTCGAGCAGAGTGTCCTCGCCGTGGGTCGGCTCGCCCAGGGCGAGCAGTCGCGGCCGGGCCGGGAGCAGCCCCCTGACGGCGGCCGCCTCGACGGCATGGACGGAGTCCTTGATGTCAGTAGCCATGCCTTCAACGGTATCGTTGAACCCTCGGTTGAAACTTTTCCCCGATCATGGCGGTGTCATGGCACGAAACCTTCAAAACGGCGAACGTCTCAGGCCGATTGATCTGGCGCGCGGGCACGGTCTGTCCACGCAGGCGGTCAGGAACTACGAGGAGGCCGGCATCCTTCCGGCCGCCGATCGCACACCCCACGGCTACCGCACCTACACCCCGCTGCACGCGGGTGCCTTGCGCGCGTTCCTGGCCCTGGTGCCCGGCCACGGCCACCAGACGGCGACGTCGATCATGCGGGCGGTGAACGAGGGCGCGGCCGAGGAGGCGTTTCGCCTCATCGACGAGAGCCACGCCCAACTCCTCGACGACCGCCGCACCCTCCAGGCCGTGGAGAGCGCCCTGCGCGACCTGGAGCCCACGACGGCGTCCGGGCCTGATGCGGGGCCCGAGCCGGCCGCGGCATCCGAGGCCGGCGGCACATTCATCGGGCCGCTGGCGGGAAGGCTCGGCATCCGGCCCGCGACGCTCCGCAAATGGGAGCGCGCCGGGCTGGTACGCCCGCGCCGTGACCCGCTGACCGGGTACCGCGTCTACGACGAGGCCGACGTACGGGACGCCCGGCTGGCCCACCAGCTCAGGCGGGGCGGCTACCTGCTGGAGCAGATCGCCCCGCTGCTCGCCCAAGTACGGGCGGCCGGTGGGCTGGAGCCCCTGGAAGGCGCCCTGCGCGACTGGCACGGCCGGCTGTCCGCCCGCGGCCGGGCGATGCTGACCGGGGCCGCGGAGCTGGATGCGTACCTCCGCGAGCGCGGATGAGACCTCGGCCGCCGGCCGTCGAGCGGGTTCCGGCTCGTCGCCCGATGGCCAGAGCGTTGCCGAGTGCCCGCTGCGGGTCGACTGCCTCGTGCGCGTGCGTGAGCCATGGGGCAGGGGTACTGGTGAATACATGACACGACGACGGAATCCGGGGCATAAAGGCCGGGCGTCCGGGAGCGAGGAGCCGACCGAGAGGTATGGCCCCCAGCCGGAGGTGGAGCGACGGGCGCCGGACTCTCCGACGGGGCTGGGCAAGCAGTCGTGGTGGGCGGTGCTGCGCCGGACGACGAAGGAGTTCCAGAGGGACGAGCTCACCGACCGTGCGGCGGCGCTGACCTACTACGGGATCCTGGCGCTCTTCCCGGCGCTGCTGGTGCTGGTCTCACTGCTCGGCCTCGTCGGCAAGTCGGCGACGGACAAGGTGCTGAGCAATGTCATCAAGGTCGTCCCCGGCTCCGCACGTGACGTGATCACGAACGCGGTGCAGCAGTTGCAGGGCAACGCCGGGGTCGGTTCGGTGATGGCGATCGTCGGCCTGGTGCTGGCCTTGTGGTCGACCTCTGGTTACGTCGCGGCGTTCATCCGCACCGCCAACGCCGTCTACGACGTCCCCGAGGGCCGGCCGGTATGGAAGGTGCTGCCGGTACGCCTCGGTGTCACCGTGGTGCTGATGGTCCTGGCGGTGGTCAGCGCGCTGATCGTGTTGTTCACCGGCCCGCTGGCCCGCCAGGCCGGCACGGCGCTGGGCATCGGGGACACGGCGCTGACCGTGTGGTCGATCGCGAAGTGGCCGGTGCTGGTGGTCCTGGTCACGATCATGATCGCGATCCTGTACTGGGCGACGCCGAACGCGCGGGTGAGGGGATTTCGCTGGGTCACGCCGGGCGGCTTCCTGGCGCTGCTGATCTGGATGATCGCCTCGGCCGGGTTCGCGTTGTACGTGGCGAACTTCGGCTCGTACAACAAGACCTACGGAACCTTCGCCGGAATCATCGTCTTCCTGGTGTGGCTGTGGCTCACCAACTTGGCGATCCTTCTCGGCCTGGAGTTCGACGCCGAGACCTCCCGCCAGCGGGCCATCACCGGCGGCCACCCCGAGCAGGAGGAGCCGTACGTCGAACCGCGCGACACCCGCACGTGGGACGAGCAGGACCGGCGACGCCTGAAAGACCAGGACTGAGACGGTCGGCGGTGCCAGGAGCTGCCGGGGGAGACGCCCAGTTCACGCAAACGGCAGTCGCTGCACCTGTTCAGATCAGTGAGCGAGGAAACGGGACCCCGCGCCGGCTGCGGTGGAACAGACGAGCAGCAGACAAGCGCCCACGGCATGCCGTTTGAGCAAGGCGCGACGCAGTGCGGCGTAGCGGATCTCGTATTCGCCGCGCAGCCGCTGGGCCCGGTCAGCCGTGGCTTGCAGCGCCTGGCGGGTCAGGCCGAGCCGCTGCTCGGTGTAGTGGCGGGTGAGCTCTTCGGCCTGACCCGTCGTGAGCCAGTCGAGGCGCGCGCAGAGCGCTTCGGCCTCGCGCCGCGCCAGCTCTTGCTCGGCCTGGACGAGGAGGTAGCCCTCGACCTCGTTGGCGAGTTCGGCACTGTCCTGGTCCAGCCGGGGTTCGTGACGGCTCGGGGGCGTCAAGGCCGGCCGCCTTCTTGGCCGGGCGCCTCCACCACATCGCGCTTGCCTCGGGTCGCCTCGTCGTATTGGGCGATCTCGGGGTGGTGCAGGTCGAATGCCGGGGATTCGCTGCGGATCCGCGGCAGGGTGAGGAAGTTGTGCCGCGGCGGCGGACACGAGGTCGCCCACTCCAGCGAGCGTCCGTAGCCCCAGGGATCGTCGACGCCGACCGCTACGCCGTACTTGGCCGTCTTCCAGACGTTGTACAGGAACGGCAGGATCGACAGGCCCAGCAGGAACGAGCTGATCGTCGAGACGGAATTCAGGCCGGTGAAGCCGTCGGCCGCCAAGTAGTCCGCATAGCGCCGCGGCATGCCCTCGGCACCGAGCCAGTGCTGGACGAGGAAGGTGCCGTGGAAGCCCACGAACAGCGTCCAGAACGTGATCTTGCCGAGCCGCTCGTCCAGCATCTTGCCGGTGAACTTCGGCCACCAGAAGTGGAAGCCGGAGAACATCGCGAAGACGACCGTGCCGAAGACCACGTAGTGGAAGTGGGCCACCACGAAGTACGAGTCGGACACATGAAAGTCCATCGGCGGGGAGGCCAGGATGATGCCCGTGAGCCCCCCGAAGAGGAACGTGACGAGGAAGCCGATCGCCCAGAGCATCGGCGTCTCGAAGGAGAGCGAGCCCTTCCACATCGTGCCGACCCAGTTGAAGAACTTCACACCGGTCGGGACGGCGATCAAGAACGTCATGAAGGAGAAGAACGGCAGCAGCACACCACCGGTGACGAACATGTGGTGTGCCCACACCGACACGGAGAGGCCGGCGATCGAGATGGTGGCGGCGACCAGACCGATGTAGCCGAAGATCGGCTTGCGGGCGAACACCGGGATGACCTCGGTGACGATGCCGAAGAACGGCAGGGCGATGATGTAGACCTCCGGGTGCCCGAAGAACCAGAAGAGGTGCTGCCACAGCAGCGAGCCCCCGTTGGCGGGGTCGTACACGTGGGCACCGAATTTGCGGTCCGCCTCCAGGGCGAACAGCGCGGCGGCCAGGATCGGGAAGGCCAGCAGCACCAGGACAGCCGTCAGCAGGACGTTCCAGGTGAAGATCGGCATCCGGAACATCGTCAAGCCCGGGGCGCGCATGCAGATGATGGTGGTGATGAAGTTGACCGCACCGAGGATGGTGCCGAAGCCGGAGAAGGCCAGCCCCATGATCCACATATCGCCGCCGACGCCCGGGGTGTGCGCGGCCTCCGACAGCGGTGTGTAGGCGAACCAGCCGAAGTCGGCCGCGCCGTCCGGGGTGAGGAAGCCGGCCACCGCGATCAGCGAGCCGAACAGGTAGAGCCAGTAGGCGAACATGTTCAGCCGCGGGAAGGCCACGTCGGGGGCGCCGATCTGGAGCGGCATGATCCAGTTGGTGAAGCCGGCGAACAGCGGCGTCGCGAACATCAGCAGCATGATCGTGCCGTGCATCGTGAACGCCTGGTTGAACTGCTCGTTCGACACGATCTGGGTGCCCGGCTGGGCCAGCTCGGCACGCATCACCAGCGCCATCAACCCGCCGACGAGGAAAAACGCGAACGAGGTCATCAGGTAGAGGGTGCCGATGGTCTTGTGGTCGGTGGTCGTCAGCCACCTGATCACGACGCCACCGGGCTCCTGGCCCTTGACCGGCAATTCGTTTTCGTACGAGTCCTCGGCTGCCGCCGCACCGTGGATTTCGTTGCTCATACTCACTAGGGGGTGTCTCCCGATGCTCGCGGTTGGCGTCGCCAGTCAGCGGCATCATGGCCGTCGCAGCACTCGCCTGCGATCCGAAAGGGGCGAAACGCCGCCACTGGGATGACAGTCAGACCCAACCGGCCTAGTCGGACCGCGTCGCCGTTGCCGGCCGCCCCACAAGGCCGGGAGCACGGAGCTCAGCGCTCGTGGTCCGGGCCGGGACCAGCGGTTCTGTACGGAATCGCTGAGCACCGGTGGCTGCGCATCAGCCGAAAACCCCTGTGGGCGCCGTCTGAGAAGCCAGTCATCGGGCACCCGCTGAACTACGCGAGATGCGCGTCGCGGGCTTCGTCACCCGCGCAAGCCACCACTGAGGAGGCGTAGCGATGAGCACGGTGAAGGAGACGGTGGACGTCGAGGTTCCGGTCCACACCGCCTACAACCAGTGGACACAGTTCGAGGAGTTCCCGAAGTTCATGGAGGGAGTCGAGAGGGTCACCCAGCTCGACGACCAGCACAACCGCTGGACCACCAAAATCGGCGGCGTACGGCGGGAGTTCGACACCGAGATCGTTGACCAGCTCCCGGACGACCGCATCGCCTGGCGTACCACCACCGGCGATACGCAGCAGAAGGGCCTGGTCAGCTTCCAGCGCCTGGATGAAACCCACACGCGGGTGGAGCTCGTGATGGACATCGAGCCCTCGGGCATGGCGGAGAAGGCCGCCGACATGTCGGGAACCATCGAACGTCGGGTCAAGGGCGATATGCGGCGCTTCAAGGACTACATCGAGCACCGTGGCGCCGAATCCGGAGCCTGGCGCGGCCGGATCAAGCCCGGCTAGCCCGACCCGGGGGGGGGGGGGGGGGGGGGGGGGGGGGGGGGGGGGGGGGGGGGGGGGGGGGGGGGGGGGGGGGGGGGGGGGGGGGGGGGGGGGGGGGGGG